>JBCCRG010000246.1:0-5890 GCA_039208155.1 Bacteroidota bacterium
GTTCCAGCGCACCTCGCGGACCTGCGGACGGGGTTCCTTCGCGCGGCGGATCGCCAACTCGGCCATGTGCTCGACGGCCCACTCGAAGTAGTGCGGCGTGAGCGAGTTGATGTCCATGTCCGGCGCCGGGTTCATGAAGTCAATCGCATAAGGCACACCGTCGCGGACGGCGAACTCCATCGAGTTCATGTCGTAGCCGAGCGCCGTGCAGAGCTTGGTGGCGTCGGCCACGACGCGCTTGCCGAGCTCCGGGGACATGTGGTCGTGCTCGACGTGGTAGCGCCGCTCGCGGGGGTCGTACTTGATCGGCAGGATAGTGTCCTGGCCGAGGCACAGACAGCGCACGAAGTGCTCCCACTCGATGAACTCCTGCAGCACCATCGTGAGGAGCCCGGAGTTGTTGTAGTGGTGGATCAGCTCCTCCTTCGAGCGGCAGACGTAGACCTCCTTCCAGCCGCCGCCGTGGGCGTCCTTGAAGATGCACGGCAGGCCGATGTACTCCAGAATCGCGTCCCAGTCGAGCGGGTACTCGAGGTTGCGCAGCGACTCATCGTGGACGATGCCGGGGACGTACTCCTTGTTGGGCAGCACGACGGTCTTCGGGTGCGCGATGCCGAGCTTGGTCGCGAGCGCCGCGCCGAAGAACTTGTCGTCGGCGCTCCACATGAACGGGTTGTTGATGACCGTCGTCCCGGCGAGCACGGCCTGCTTGAGGATCGTCCGGTAGAACGGCACCTCGTGCGAGATGCGGTCGATGATGACGTCGTACTCCATCGGCGCGTCCATCGCGGGTGCCCCGATCTTGACGAACTCGGCGGTGACGCCCTCGTTGCGGCGGTTGACTTCCTCGATGAAGGCGGGCGGGAACGACCACTCACGGCCGACGATCAGTCCTACTTTTTTGGACATGGGGTGGATGGTTGATGGTTAATAGTAGTCGGTTGATGATTGCAGGGATGGTCGAGGCTGTCTTTACCAAGAACCATCCACCAACAACCACGCACCCTGTCAATCGGAGCCGCCGATGTAGGCGCGGATCATCTGGTGCCAGTAGGGCCAGTCGTGCGCCCAGCCGTCCCAGAGGCGCAGCGCGTTGCCGACGCCCTTCTCCCAGAGCACGCGCGAGAGGTGCTCGTTGTTGTCACGGAACGAGTCGTCGCTGCCGGTGGCGAGGATGATGTCGGTGTGGCGGAGCGCTTCGAGGTGGCCGTGGTCGTGCATGTCCATCGCGTAGTGCGACGGGTTGTGGCGGTAGAGCTCGTTGCCGTAGTAGCCGTCCGAGAACATCCGGATGTCGTAGAGCCCGCTCATCCCGATCACGCGCCCGACGAGCTGCGGGTAGCGCAGCGTGAAGTCGAGGGCATGGAAGGCCCCGAAGCTGGCCCCCGTCATGATGAGGAAGTCGTTCGGGTTCTTGTGGTAGGAAAACGGGAGGAGTTCGTGGAGGAGGTAGCGCTCGTAGTCCTCCTGGCGGTGGGCGCGGTCAGCGGGATGCTTCCAGCGGGCGTACCAGCTCTCGGCGTCGACGCTGTCCACGCAGTAGAGCTGGATCCAGCCGTTGCGGAGGTGGTCGCCGAGGGCGTCGGTCATGCCGCGGTCCTGCCACTCGTAGAAGCGCCCCTGCGAGGTCGGGAAAACGACGACGCGCGCCCCGGCGTGGCCGAAGACGAGCGTCTCCATCGTGCGCCCGAGCGCGGGGCTGTGCCAGCTGTGGTATTCGCGGTGCATCGGCAGGGAAAGGCGGGTGGGAGGTGCGGGAGGGCGGTTGGACGCGAAACGGCACGAGGGCGGTCCTATCTTCGCGCGCTCCAACATACCCCGCCCGGCACGATGTACGCTACCGTGGGCCCCGCGCTGCACGGCCGCTCCTCTGCCCGGACGAGGCGGTTCGCAAACCGCCCCTACTGCCCTTGCCGCTCTTCCCAGGCCCCACCTGTGTCCGCTCCTCCCATCGTCGCTGACCTCGCCGCGCTCGGCTGGCTAACCTACCCCGACGACGACGGCCCCCACACGGTCGTCGGCGACCTCTGGCGGCTGCCGGAGATCCACAGCCCCGACCTCGGCAACCACCGCGACCTCTTCGTCTACCTGCCGCCGTCCTACCACACGGCGCCGGATCGCCGCTACCCGGTCGTCTACATGCACGACGGGCAGAACCTCTTCGACGCCGCGACGGCCTTCGCGGACGAGTGGCAGGTGGACAACACGATGGACGTGCTCGCTGAGACCGGCCGCGAGGCCATCGTGGTGGGCGTGCCGAATACGGGCGTGGACCGCATCCACGAGTACAGCCCCGTGAAGGACCGCCAGGAGCGCGGCGGGCGTGGCGAGACCTACGTCAGCTTCCTCGTCGACACCGTGAAGCCACGCATTGACGCGGATTTTCGGACGAAGACCGGGCCGCTCGACACCGTCGTGGCGGGCTCGTCGATGGGCGGGCTCATCAGCCTGTATGCGTTCCTCAAGCGCCCCGACGTGTTCGGCCACGCGGGCGTGATGAGCCCCTCGCTCTGGTTCGCCGACCGCGGCATCTTCCCCATCGTGCGCGATACGCCGCGCCACCCCGGCCGCATCTACCTCGACGTGGGCACGAAGGAGGGCGCGTCCACCGTCGCCGACTGCCGCCGCCTCCGCCGCCTGCTACTCGGCAAGGGCTACACGCTCGCCGACGACCTCTGCTACATCGAGGCCGAAGGCGCGGGCCACTCCGAAGCCGCCTGGCGCGACCGCCTCTACGTCGCGATGGACTTCCTACTCGGGCCGACGGCGTAGCACGGCCTGCCGCTTACAGAACGGCTCCGTTTTTCCACGCGTGTCATCCTGAGCGAGCGCAGCGAGTCAAACCGAAGGTTCACGTGGTAAAGAACCTGCAGGCCAGCTTCCGGGCCAAGACCAAAGCACCGAGACGGACAGAGATCCCCCGCGTTCGCGAGGGCAAGCTCTTCGACTTCGCCGTTCCGGCTTCACTCAGGATGACAGCGGGGTCAACACCAACCGCTGACAGCTAAAAGCCAACAGCTCCTCCCCCATGCACGTCGACGCCCATCTCGATCTCGCCTTCAACGTCGTCGCGCATGGGCGGGACCTGACGCGGACGGTGCCCGACCTTCGGGCGGCCGAGGCGCAGGACACGCAGGAGGTCATGGTCACGCTCCCTGAACTGCGCGAAGCTGGGATCGGCGTGGTCTTCGGGACCATCTTCACGCTGCCGCACCACGCAAAGCGGCCCGGCGCGAGGAAGCCACTCACGGCGAAGCAGAAGGCGCTGCTGTACCGCACGCCCGACGAGGCGCACGCGAAGGGCGTCGAACAACTGGATGTCTACCGCCGCTGGGAGGACGACGGCTGGCTGCGGATCCTCCGCTCGCAGGCCGACCTCGCCGCACACGAGGCGGCGTGGGCCGACGGCGACCGCACGACCGGCCTCGTGCTGCTTATGGAGGGCGCGGACCCGATCCGCACGCCCGACGAGCTCCCGTGGTGGGTCGAGCGCGGCGTCCGGATCGTAGGCCCGGCCTGGCAACGGACGCGCTACGCGGGGGGCACCTTCGCCCCCGGTCCGCTCACGGAGATGGGCCGTGACCTCGTCCGCGCGATGTCCGAGGCGGGCGTGGCGCTCGACGTGAGCCACCTCGCCGCCGATAGTGTCTGGGACGCGCTCGATGTCCTCGATGCCAGCCCCGAGCCCGCGTCCGTCTGCGCGAGCCACAGCAACGCCGCCGCGCTCGTCCCCACCGACCGTCACCTCACCGACGCGATGCTCGACGCGCTCGCGGCGCGGGACGCCGTCGTGGGCGTGGTGCTCGGCAACCCGTTCGTGAAGGACGGCGTGGCGCGCGACGACCCCGAAGAGAGCGTCACGCTGGACGACGTGCGCACGCAGGCCGCGCACCTCGCCGGGCGGCTCGGCTGGGACCACCTCGGCATCGGCAGCGACTTCGACGGCGGCTTCGGCAAGCAGGAGACGCCCTTCGGCATCGAGCGCGGGGCCGCCTTCGCGAAGCTCGGCGACGCCGTGCCCATGGCGGCCCGCGCCGGCTTCCTCGGCGGCAACTGGCTGCTGTGGCTGCGGCAGGCGCTCCCGGCGTAACGCACGGATTTGCCTCGTTCGGCCCGGCGAGATTGCATCGTTTGGCCCATGGAGACGGGAGTGGCTCTCCGATAGGTTGACGGCCTCACCAGCCGTTGCCTCGCCATGTCCCGCCTCTGTTGTCTCCGTCTCCGTCGTTCCAGTCTGCTGCTCCTCAGCGTGCTCGTCCTCGCTGCCACCGTGCACGCACAGGACCTGCCGCCCGCCGTCGTCTACCATGAGCTGTTGGAGCGGCTCGACGTGGACGACGAAGACGGCCGCCTCGAGCTGCCCAACTTCGTGATCGCGTTCACGGAGGACGACCGCGCGCAGGCCGTCCTCCGCAACAGCGCGGGCGATACGGTCTGGAGCCGCGCCTACCAAGCCCAGCGCGACGGCACCCGCACGGCCACACGCTTCACCGAGGCCCCAAGCAGCGGCGGCATCGGCGGCTTCTTCGGGCGCGACAAGAGCGACCCGCCCATCTTCGACGCCTCCAGCGACTACGTCCTCACCATCGAGCAAGGCGGTGAGGCCGTCACCCGCTTCCCGTTCCGCGTCGCGCGCATCGAGTCGGACGACCCGTATGCCGACACGCCGCCGCGCTACGCGCTCCTCGGCCCGTGGCAGACGTACGGCTTCGCCCGCTTCGAGGGCACCGACACCGGCCGCGAGCCCGCCTTCGAGTGGAACTACTTCGCCCAGGTCCTCGACCCCGAGCGCGCGATGGTGAGCTACGACGAGGTCCGCTGGGAGCTGCGCCGCGACGGCCGCCTGCTCGCGCGCACGATCACGTCCGACCAGGCCAACGAGAGCCGCGCGCTCCGGACGCAGCAGTTCCAGCGCGTCCAGACGCATGCTACCGACGGCAACGCGGTCATCCGCCGCGACGACTTCACCGACGGCACCTACGAGGTGCGCCGCGTCGTCGATGCCGACGCCTACAACGGCGGCCCGTTCACGCAGACCGCCACCTTCGATTTCCGCGACGGGCGGTTCGTCCCGGTCGGTGCCCAGGTTCGCGAGGAGACCGACCCCACCGCCTTCATCGAGGGCCTCAACCGCGCCTTCTTCTACCCGCTCACCACCACGCGATAGCCGACCATGCTGCTCACGCTCCTCCTTACTCTCAGCCTCCCTCTCACCGCGCCGAGCACGGGCCCTGATCCGTTTGAAGGGCTCTACGTCTGCACCGTCTCGCACGGCACCTACCTCCACTGGTTTGGCGACTGGGACGGCGAGGACTTTCGGCGCGAGTACGAGCTCCTCTACCCGGAGGACTACCCCATCGGCACGAAGGTGCGACCGAAGCGGAGCGGCGCGTACGCCGTGCGCGGCGGGGCCTTCCACAGCCTCAGCGGCACCATCGACTTCGACACGTCCGGCGGCGCGCCTGTGCTGGTGCAGGAGGGCACGCCTTGCACGCAGGTTGAGGCGTTCAGCGGCCTGATCACCGCGCTCGGCCTCGACCCGACCGGGCTGAGCGAGGAGGTAGCCAGCATCGAGGGCTGGACGGCCGACGACACCGACGCGCGCCTCGCTGATCCTGCGTTCGCCGACCAGGTCTTCGGCGGCGAGTTCTACGGCGACCGAACGCTGGCCGAACTCGTAGGCGGCGACACGCTGTGAATGCCAAATCCGGGAGCTGAATGGCGGCTGGATCGTGTCAGCGACGCCGGATTGGGGGCTGTTGGCTCTCAGCTATTGGCTCTCGGTTTCTCACGTCGCAACCCATCAGGCGGATTCGGTGTGACACCCAAACCCGAGACCGGGTCGCGCTCCAACTCGGGCATCTGGGCCGACCTTAGGTGCAATACCAGA
>JBCCRG010000247.1:0-5879 GCA_039208155.1 Bacteroidota bacterium
AACGACCAGGTCGAGCGAGCTCGCCTACGCGAACCGCGCCGCGAGATCGTCGAGTGCCGTGCGGAGCGAAGCCGTGTCTACCTGCCCTGGCGTGCCGGGTGTCGCGTAGGCCGCGAGTGCCTCGGCCTCCGACGGCGTCGCAAGACTCCCGAGGCGGGCGGCGACGGCGCGGTAGGCGTCGCGGAAGGGCATGCCGCGCTGCACGTCCGCGAGCGCCGCGTCCGTGGCGAACAGCTCAGGCGAGAGCGCCGCGCGCATCCGGTCGCGGTCGAAGGCAAGCGCAGGCAGTCCGGCAGCGAGGGCGGCGAACAGGTCGAGGCTCAGCAGCGTCGCGCGCATGGTGGCCACCTTCGTGAGCTGCAGGTCGCGGTGGTAGCCGCCCGGCAGGTTGGCCGGGAGCGTGAGCAGCAGGTGAAGCTCAGCGGTGAGGCGGTGGTACGTTGCCCGCGCCAATTCCAGCACGTCGGGGTTGCGCTTCTGCGGCATGATCGACGAGCCCGTGGTGTGCGCCTCGGGGAGCATCACGAAGCCGAACTCGGCGGTCGCGAAGAGCACGAGGTCGGCCGCGAGGCGGTTGGCCGTCGCGCCGAGTTGCACGAGCGCGTGGACGACCTGCGCGTCGAGCTTGCCGCGCGAGAGCTGTACGGCGGGCGTGTGAACCTGCACGCCATCGAACCCCAACCGCTCGGCCACGCCCTGGCGCGGGAGGTCGAGGCGCGGCACGCCGTACCCGGCGGCACTGCCCCACGGTGAGACGTTCGTAGCCGCGCGGGCCTCGGCGAGCGTGCGGAGGTCAGCGACGAGCAACTCCGCGTAGCTGGCGGCCCAGAGGCCGACCGTGGTCGGCATCGCGCGCTGGAGGTGCGTGTAGCCTGGCATCAGCGCGTCGGCGTACGCGTCGGCATGGGCGATCAGCGCCTCCGTCACGTCGGCTGCCTGCTCAGCCACCGCCGCGAGCGCGTCGCGCAGCCAGAGGCGCAGCGCCACGAGCACTTGGTCGTTGCGGCTCCGCCCGGCGTGAATCTTCTTGCCCGCATCGCCCAGCCGCGCCGTGAGTTCGCGTTCGAGCACCGTGTGGCAGTCCTCGTCCTCTACCCGCACCGTGAGCGTCCCCGCTTCAGCCTCGGCTTTGATCGCGGTGAGCGCCTCGGCGACCTGCTGGTGCTCGTCCGCCGTCAGCACGCCGATCTCCGCGAGCGCCCACGCGTGCGCCTCGCTCCCCACGCAGTCGTAAGGCAGGAGTAGCGTGTCCCACCGCCAGTCGTCGCCGACGGTGAAGCGGACGACCCAGTCATCGGGAGAACTGCTTGCGTCTTTGGTCCAAATTGCCATGAGAAACGGAAGTGAGAAGTGCGAAGTAGGAAGGGTTGCCTGGCCGCTCCGCCGTTGACTTTGCTCTCTCATCTAGTCATCCCCGCGAACGCGGGGACCCACGAGAAGGCAAAGCGTCAGCGCAGGATAAAAATCAGGACGACCGCTCGAAATACGCCGTCACGATGGCCCGGTACACCTCCACGGCGCGCTCGACCTCGGCGGCCTCGACGTGCTCCTCGGGTGTGTGGGAAAGCTCGCTGCGGCCTGGGCCGATCTTGACCGTGGGGATGTCGTGGAGGAAGATCCAGTCCGACGCGGTGGGGGAGCCGAACGGCGTCGCGTCGGCAGCGAGGCCGGTTAGTGCCTGCTGGCAGGCTAGCGCGATGCGCGCGTCACCGCTGGTCGCGCACGGGATGAGGCGTCGGCTGTAGACCTCCACTTCACTCTCAACGGCATCGCCGATGAGCTCAATCAGGTCGCTGTGCGGATACGTCGGCGTTGAGCGAATGTCGAGCGTGACAGTGCAACGGTCGGGCACGACGTTCTTCGCGCCGCCTGCCTCGATGAGCGTTGGCGTGATCGTCGGGAGACCGAGAAACGGGTCGGCGCGGTCGAAGGTGAGCGCCTGCAGCGCTGCGAGATCGCGCGCGGCGACGAGGATCGCGTTCTTGCCGAGGTGCGCGCGGGCGGCGTGGGCGGTGCGACCTATGGCGTGGAGGCGGAGGATGAGCAGGCCCTTCTGCGCGAGGCACGGACGCAGCTCGGTCGGCTCCCCTACCAGAGCGGCGCTCGGTTGGGGTATGACCTGTCCGAAGAAGTCACGGCGGAGGTGCTCCACGCCGTTGTAGTCCTTGCTAGCCTCCTCGCAGGCCGTCAGCGCGACGACCACGCGTCCACCCGTCGGCTCGAAGCCGTCGCGGGCCAGCGTGAGGAGCGCCGTCAGCATCGCCGCGCCGCTCGCCTTGGCATCAACGGCCCCGCGCCCGTAGACCTCGCCGTCCACCACGGTAGGCTCGAAGGGCGGATACGGGTGGTCCGACGACGGCGGCACCACATCGAGGTGCGAGTTGAGCAGCAGCACGTCGTCGCCCGTGCCGAGGTGGACGACCACGTTGTCGGCCACGCGGGCCACCGTCACGCGCGGGTCGCCGTGCTCGCGGGCGTATGCCTCCACGAAGTCAGCGATGTCGCGCTCCTGGTAGCTCAGCGAGGGGAAGCGGATGAGAGCGGTGTGCAGGCCGAGGACGGAAGGTCGCAGGTCGTGGGTTGCAGGTCGCAGGTCAGGCGTCGGAGATGCGTTGGTCTTCGATTCCGGTTGCGATTCCCTAGGCTTTCGCTCAGCGAGCGAGAGAATCGTCCCTCCATCTAGCTCCGCCGGTGCCGCGATCCGCACCGTGCCGACGCCACGTCGCAGCGCTTCGAAGCCGACGTCGAGCTTGACGCGCATCCCGGCGTTGAGCCAGCCGTCGCGCTTGCCCGCCTCGGCATCGTCGGGCGTGATCGCGACGAAGCGGGTGGTGGGGTCGGTGAGGTCGCGGTAGACGCCGCCTGCGTCAGCGGCGAAGATGAGCGCCTCGGCCCCGAGCGCCGCCGCGAGTTCGAGCGCGATGGTGTCGGCGTTGACGTTGTAGAGCGCGTCGTCCGTGTCCATGCCGATGGGCCCAACGACCGGCACCAATCCCGCGTCCAGGAGCGTCGAGAGGACGTGCGTGTCGATGCCTTCGACATCGCCGACGTGCCCGAAATCGACCGCCTCGCCATCGACGGTCCACGGCGGGCGGCGGTGGACTCGGACGAGCGCGCCGTCGGCCCCGGTCAGCCCGACCGCGCGGACGCCTGCTGCCTGCGCCGCTGCGACGAGATGCGCGTTGAGCCGCCCCGCGACTTCCCACAGCAGCACGTCGAGGTCGAGCGCTGTGGTGACGCGCCGTCCGTGGACCATGCGCGGGGTGTGGCCGAGTCGCTTCGCCAGTGCCGTCGCCTGCGGCCCGCCGCCGTGGACGAGCACGACGCGGTCGAGGCCCGCCACGGCGTTCCAGATCGCAGCGACGGCGGCCTCGTCGGCGAGAAGTGCGCCCCCGAGTTTGAGGACGGTCGTAGGTCGCAGGTCGTGGGTCATGGGTCGGAGGGGGCGAGGACAGGGAGGTGATCTCCTGGCCCGACGAGTGCCTGGGTGAACTCGAACTCGTCGTCGGTTTCCGCATGGCTCTGCACGGTGAAGCCGCAGGTATTCCGATCCAGCTTCAGCACGGGAAGCAGCACGATCAGACGCTCAGAGAGGAGGTAGGCGATGTCGTCACCCAGGTCTAGCGTACCGTCTAGCATGGTGCCTTCGAGGAGCACATGACCGTTTACGTGACGGAGCGCACGCATCTCGAAGGTGCCTTTGCGGCGTACCCACCACCCAGGCGGCTCGAATCGTGCGAGGTCGTCGTACACGCTATTTCCTACTCGGGAGACGACGCCCAGCGTGAGCAGCCGCTCCGCGAGCGCGTGAGCCTCAGCCTCGGACGGAACGGGCAACGCGACGGTTTTGCCTGTGCTCCAGCATTCCTCAAAGGTGTGCTTGGCCGACTTCAAACCCAGTCCAGTGTGCCGCCGGATTGCCTTGATGGCTTCGATTTTCTGCACGCCAGGTACACACCGTAGCAACTCGACCTGCGACCCCTGACCTGCGACCTGCGACATCACACCCACGCCCCGCGACCATCGAGACCCCACACCCACTCCAGGATCGCCTTCTGCGCGTGCAGGCGGAACTCGGCCTGGAGGAGGTGCCGGGCGTGCGGACCGTCGAGCACTGCGCCGTCCACGACCACGCCGCGCCGGACCGGGAGGCAGTGCATGAAAATGCCGTCGTCGGTCGCGGCCATACGCTCGGGCGTCAGCTTCCAGTCGGCATGCTGGGCGCGGAGGATGGCCTCGTTGTCGGGGGCATCGTAGACCGCGTCGCCGTGCCAGGCTTTGGCGTAGACGACGTGCGCGCCGCCGTCCGCTGCGAGCGCAGCGTCGAGGTCAGTCGTCTCGGCCACGGAGCCGCCTGCGTGCTGCGCCGTCTCGTGGGCGGCGTCGAGGATGTCGGCGTCGAGTGCGAAGCCGTCGGGGCGGGCCACGGTGACGTGCATCCCGAGGCGTGCAGCCATCAGCAGCGCCGAGTTCGGGACCGCGCGCGGGAGCGGCTTCGGGTGCGGGGCCCAGGTCAGCACGAAGTTTTTTCCTGTGGGAAGCGTACTTTGTTCGCTGAAGTGCATGCGGATCGTCGCCGCGTCGCCGAGTTCCTGGCAGGGGTGCCAGCGCGCCGATTCGAGGTTGACGACAGGCACGTCCGAGGCCGCTACGATGCGGTGGATGAGCGCGTCGGCGAGGTCTTCGTCGCGGTCGGTGAGGCTCGCGAAGACGCGGACGCCGAGCGCATCGACATACCGGCTGAGGACGCCGACGGCCTCGCGGATGTGCTCGGCGGCGTCGCGGTCCATCGTGATCGGCTCGCCGTTGGGGCCGTGGTCGCGCCACTCGAAGCCCCAGACGCCCTGGCCCGGGTTGAGCGTGATGCTGTGTGCGCCGAGGTGCGTGGCGGCCAGTTCCATCGAGGTGCGCGTCCGCAGCGACGAGGCGAAGAAGAGCAGCCCGAGCGCCTTGTGCTGCGCGGCCTGCGACCACCGCCGCTGCTCGTGGTGGACGAGCGCGCGCTCCAGGCAGCGCGTCCAGACGTCGGGCGGGGTGTCGAGCCAGGAGACGAGGTGCGGCACGGCGTGGTGGTATGGAGGCGTGAACGTGTGGAGGTATGAACGTGGGGGCGCTTTGCAAACCGCCTATCCTGCGTCCGTCACCGAAGCACCGAACGCAGTGCATCGGCCAGCGCATCGACGGCCGCGAACGGCGTCGTCAGCGGTGGCATCAACCGGAGCGAGTGCGCGTGGCCCGAGGTGCCGATGAGGATCCCCGCCTCGCGCAGCGCGTCGCGGACCGGGGCAGCGGGCCGGTCGAGTTCGACGCCGATGAGCGCGCCGCGGCCGCGCACTTCCACGACGCCATCTAGCAGGAGCAGGGCGTCGCGGATCGTGTCGAACAGGCGCACGGCACGCGCCATCAGGCCGTCCTCGGTGAGCGCGCCGAGCGTGGCGGCGACGGCGGCCATCGCCAGCATCCCGCCGCCGAACGTCGTGCCCTGATCACCCGGCTGCACCGTCGCCGCGATACGGTCATGGACGAGCGTAGCCCCAACGGGCACGCCCGCGCCGAGGCTCTTGGCGAGCGTGATGAGATCCGGCGTGACGCCGACGTGCTCGCCGTAGGAGAACGTGCCCGTGCGCCCGACGCCAGTCTGCACCTCGTCAAAGATGAGCAGCGCGCCGTGGTCGTCGCAGAGGCGGCGGAGCGCCTGGTAGTAGCCCGCCGGGGCCTCGAAGACGCCGGCCATACTCTGGATCGGCTCGACGATCACCGCCGCCACATCGCCCGCCTCCAGCGCCTCGGCGACGGCCCCCTCCCACCCGAACGGCACGAACCGCGTCTCGGGCAGCACGCTGCGGTAGGGCGCGTGGTACTTGTCGCCCCACGTCGTG
>JBCCRG010000248.1:0-5872 GCA_039208155.1 Bacteroidota bacterium
GCGAGACGGTGCGCGTCACGTCGGGGCCGAGCGAGAACACCATGCCCGGGGTGGGGCGCGCGTTCACGGTCACGCCGCCCCCGTAGAAGCCGCCGCCGATCTCGTCGTCGCCGCCATGGACATAGCCCGTCCCGCTAACGGACTTCCGCTGGTCGGAGGTCACCGTCAGGTTCGCCTGCGCGCCGACAGGGTCGGTCCAGAGCGGCCCGCCGCGCGTGATGCGGTCGTTGACGGTGCGCAGGTTGGCGAAGCCACTGAGGCGCGCGCTCCACAGGGTGGCGAACTCCGCCGAGAGGTTCCAGCCCATGAACGAGTGCGTGCGGTCCCAGCCCATGCTGTAGCCGAGCGAGCCGAAGACGTTGGCCGTCCAGCGCCGTAGCCAGCCTTGTGCCTCGGGCTCGTCGTAGAAGACCGAGAGGCCGACGTAGTTCTGGTCGGCGCGCGTCTGGAAGCCGAGCGCGTTCGACTCGAAGCCGGGCGAGGTGTAGGCCGCGCTGAGCGAGCCGCGCCAGTGGGCCCCGCTTACCTTCGCGATGGCGACCTCGGCGGTCGTGCCCGCGAGCGTCGTCCGCGCCGAGTCCACGGCGAGGTGGTCGGCGTCGGGACGCTGGTAGAGCCGCCGGAACGCCGTCTGGAGACCGAGGATCGCGTCCGCGCTGCCGCCGACGTGGCTCGCCGCGCCGAGCCCGCTCACGATCCAGGACTCGGAGAGCGCGTATTCCGCGTCGAGGCCGACGACGTACTCGTGGCTCGGCAGCAGCACGGCCAGCGCGTCGTCTCCCGTGTTACGGTTGACGGCCGTGAGCAGCCCGCCGACCTGCGCCGCGCCGAAGCGCCCTCGCCCGCGCGCCACGAGGTAGTTCGACGCGGGCTCGATGCGGGCCCGGTCGTCCATCGACGTGGCACCACCGCGCACAGCGAAGCGGCCGTATTCGGGAGCCGTGACGGCGTCGAGCACGCCGACGGTGAACGGCCCGATGCGCCCCGTCATCTTCGCCGCGCCGAGGATGGTTGTCTGTGTGGGCGCGTCGGTGTAGATCGTCCCCGCGTCGCCTGCCGCGTCGTAGGCCGCACTGGGGACGAACGCCGTACGCTGCGGCCCGCGCCCGATGCGGCGGGTGTAGAGGAACAGCGGCCGGTTGTTGTTGAAGTACGACCGCGTGCGCCCGTAGTTGAACACCTCCAAGCCCTCGATGAAAAACGGCCGCTGCTCGGGGAAGAACAGCTCGTAGGCCGTGAGGTTGATCTGCGCCGGGTCGGCTTCGACCTGCCCGAAGTCCGGGTTGACGGTGCCGGTGAGGCGGAGGTCGCTCGTCAGCCCCACCTTGAAGTCGACGCCGACGTTGGGCGCGAGGTCGTTGGCTTGGTAGAACGGGTCGGCCGTATCGCCGGGTGCGCGGGTGAGCGCGCTCGCCACGTAGGGCTGCACCTCAACGGCGCGCGGCGCGCGGAGGGACCCCGGGATCGTCAGCGTCCCGAAGCGGCTCACGACGCCGAAGACGTTCGGAAGCTGCGGCGCCCAGTAGGCCACCTCGCCCGTGCGGAAGTGCGTACGGCGAAACTGGACGCCCCACCTGTGCGGCCCGTCGCCGCCTGCGAAGCGGAGTTGGGCAAGCGGGATGGCGAACTCGGCCGTCCAGCCGCCCTCATCGCGGCGGGTGGCGACGTCCCAGACGGCGTCCCACGAGGCGTCCTCGCGGATGTCATCGAAGAGGAGCGCGTCGCGCTGGACGCCAGCGGCGGTGACCTGGAAAACGAAGGCCGTGCGGTCGTCGTCGTACGAGTCGAGCATCACGGAGGCCGCGTCGGTCGCGGGCGGGGTGTCGCGGCGGGCCAGGCGGTCGTCGATGCCGTCGGGCTGCGTGTCGTGCAGTCGGAGCCCGACGTAGAGCGTCGTGGTCCCGACGAGCACCCGCGCCTCGGTGCGCTCGCTTGCAATGACGCCCGCCTGTGGCGCGAACTGGACGAAGTTCGAGGCGACGTCGGCCTTCGTCCAGGCCGCCTCGTCTAGACGACCATCGACCGCGATGGCGTCGACGCGCGGCGCGTGAAGCGTGTGGGTCTGTGCAGGCGATCCTCCTTGTGTGAAGGTCTCCGTCGGCGTTGGCTCTGCCGGAGTCTGCGCAAGGCCAGCAGGGGAGAGGAGCAGCAGCGCTCCTACGAAAACGCGCGCGAGCATGGGCATCGAGGGTTGGTGAGCCAAAGCCCGAAGCTCACCGTGTCCCTCGGCCGTCCCTAGATCCGCCCGGTCACAAAGAGGCAGACCAATCGCGGGGGACCGGCCCGGCGGCGTCTTCCGATCTTTCCTGCCTCCGTCCATCCAACCCTGCTCGCATGTCCACCGTCGTCCAGTCCTTCACCGTCGCCGGTCCGTTTGCCGAGAACTGCTACGTCTGCCACAGCGCAGGCGAGGCCGTCCTCATCGATCCCGGTTGCGCCGACGACCGCGAGCGGCAGCTCGTGCTCGACTACGTCCAGCAGCACGGCCTCACGATGCGGCACCTGCTGCTCACGCACGCCCACCTCGACCACATCCTCGGCTGCGCGTTCTTTGCCGACCACTACGGCCTCGGCTGGCAGATGCACCCCGACGACGCGCCACTCCTGCGCCACGCCGAGCAGCAGGCCGCGATGTTCCAGTTCCCCATCGAGCCGCCGCCCGACCCGGCGGGCTGGCTCCGCGAGGGCGACACGGTCACCTTCGGCGAGGCGACGTGGCAGGTCCTCCTCGCGCCCGGCCACTCCCCCGGCTCGATCTGTTTCTACGATGAGACCGGTGGCTTCGTGATCGCGGGCGACGTGCTCTTCAACGGCTCCATCGGGCGCACGGACCTCTGGCAGGGCGACCTCCCGACGCTGCTCCGGTCCATCGAGACGAAGCTGATGCCACTGCCTGACGAGACGGTCGTCTACTGCGGCCACGGCCCCGCCACCACCATCGGGCAGGAGCGGCGGACGAACCCGTTCCTCAACGGCTGACGGACGATGACCGCCTCCGCTCCACGCCCACCCCTTGGCGCGACTGTGAACGCTGGCGGCGTCACCTTCCGCGTCTGGGCCCCGCACGCCGACATGGTTTCGGTCCTCGGCGATTTCAACGGCTGGGACGACCAAGCCCACCTGCTCGACCGCCACGACGACGGGACATGGTCGGGCGTGGTTCGAGACGCGAGGGCGGGCGATGGCTACCTCTTCGCGCTCCGCAACGAGGCCGTGAGCACGGAGGTGTTCCGTCGGCCCGACCCCTACGCGCGGCAGATGGTCAACTCGGCGAGCCCCTGCATCGTCTACGACCCCGATGCGTTCGACTGGGAGGGCGACTCGGCGTACTGCCCGCCCTGGAACGATCTCGTGATCTACGAGCTGCACGTCGGCACGTTCGCTGGCTTCCGACGCGGGCAGCCGGGCGACCTCGCCGCTGCGACGCGCCGATTCGACTACCTCCGGAAGCTCGGCGTCAACGCCATCGAGGTGATGCCGCTGGCGGAGTTCGCGGGGGACTTCTCGTGGGGCTACAACCCCGCCGCGCCGTTCGCCGTCGAGAGCAGCTACGGCGGGCCGGACACCTTCAAGGCGTTCGTGAAGGCGGCGCACCGTCACGGCCTCGCTGTGATTCTCGATGTGGTCTACAACCACTTCGGCCCGTCCGACCTCGGCCTCTGGCAGTTCGACGGCTGGAGCGAAAACGGCCAGGGCGGGATCTATTTCTACAACGACGACCGCGCGCACACGCCGTGGGGCCACACGCGTCCCGACTACCGGCGGCCCGAGGTCCGGCAGTACATCCTCGACAACGCACGCATGTGGCTGGAGGAGTACCACGTGGACGGCCTCCGCCTCGACATGACGCCGTACATCTACACGGCCGACGGCGGCGGCCACGAACTCCCTGAAGGCTGGCGGCTGCTTCAGGATCTCAACGCGATGGTACGGCGCGACTTCCCCGGCCGGATCGTGATCGCGGAGGACCTGCACGACAACCACGCGATCACCGCGCCTGTCGGGCAGGGCGGCGCGGGCTTTGGGTCGCAGTGGGACGCCGCGTTCGTTCACCCCGTCCGCGCGGCGCTCATCGACCCGACCGACGAAGGCCGCGACCTCGACGCCGTCGTGGCGGCGCTGACGCATCGCTTCGGGCAGGACGCCTTCGCGCGCGTCGTCTACACCGAGTCCCACGACGAGGTCGCGAACGGCCAGGCGCGCGTGGCCGAGGCGATCCACCCCGGCAAGGCCGACAGCTGGGCCTCGAAGAAGCGCGCCACGCTCGGGGCGGCGCTGTTCCTCACCGCGCCGGGCATCCCGATGCTCTTCCAGGGGCAGGCGCTTCTCGACGACGGCTACTTTCAGGACACCGATCCGCTCGACTGGACGAAGGCCAAGCGGCACCGCGGCCTCGTCCAACTCCACCGCGACCTGATCGCGCTGCGCCGCGACTTCGACGGCACGTCCACGGGCCTCAAGAGCCAGCACCTCGACATCGTTCACGTAGACCACGACGCAGGACTCCTCGCCTATCACCGCCGCGACTGCGGCGGGCCGGGCGACAGCGTCTTCGTGGTGCTCAACGTCAGCCACCGCGCGCACGATGGGTATGACCTCCCACTCCCGTACAACGCGCACTGGCACCTTCGCTTCAACAGCGACTGGAACGGCTACGACCGCGCCTTCGGTGGCCACCCGGCCTACGACCTCCACGGCGACCGCGCGCGCATCCACATCGGGCCGTACACGGCGCTGATTTACACCTGCGGCACTGCTGCCCGTGCGCCTGAGTCTACCGGAAGCTGGATGCGGACGCTCACCCGCTGGCTGCGTCGGTTGCTGCGCTCATAGCTCCTCAACGCGCCACGAATGCCAGCGCAGCAACGACCCAGCAGAAGAGCCACTGCCCGAGGACGAGGTACCGCCGTCGCACGCCCTGCCCAGCCACCGCAAGCGTGACGAGCCACGCCGTACCGACCAGCGCGAAGTAGCCTGCCAGCAGCAGCAGCGCCGTCGCCTCATGCAAGACCGTGTCCGTGAACGCGATCACGAGGAAGAGCACGGCCCCCGCAAGCAGGTCGACCGACACCCAGTGCCAGCCTGCCAGCGCCTGCAACCACCCTGTGCGCGGGGAGCCGGAGGCCACGGTCGGCGCGAACTGGCGGAACTCGTGCGCCCCGACGACCGCGTGGACGCCGAACGCGAGCAGGGTGAGGGCACCGGCAAGGGCAGCCAGGAGGTTCATACGACGAGCCCAGGTTGGGTCGGGATGCCTCGTCTACGCCCCCCGTCGAAAAGGTTGCCCAGCAACAGCATGCGGTTCCACCCCCAGGCTGTCGCTGTCTCAGTCCTGGCCGCCTCAGCCCTGGTCGCGGCTGTCCACGGTGCAGGTTGTGTTGATGCCACCGCGTACGGTGTAGAACGTCTGCACGACGAGCCGCTCGGGGTTGCCCAAATACTGCGCGAGGTCGGCGTACATCAGCGCCGTCACGTCCTCTTGCGCCGCGCCGACGTCGCGCCAGGAGATGAGGTAGTACTTCAGGCTCTTCAGTTCGAGGATCCAGTCGCCGGGGACGTACTCGATGCGGACGCGTCCGCTGTCGGGGAGGCCGCTAAACGGGCAGAGCGCGCTGAATTCGCCCGGCTCGGTTTCGTAGACGACGACCTGACGGGCTGCGTGCGGATACGGCAGCCGGTCGATGGTCTGCTGCCGCGTCTCCGGGGGGAGGAACGGGCGGACGTGCCCCTCGGGCTTGATGCCGAACTGCGCCATGTAGGCGAGCGCCTGCTCCGTATGGGCGGCGGCGCGCTGCCGAAGCGCGTCGAGGTCAGTCGCAGGAACTGTGATCGGGTCAGAAGCCATCGGGGCGAACGGAATGGGCCAGAAAAC
>JBCCRG010000249.1:0-5870 GCA_039208155.1 Bacteroidota bacterium
GACGGGCGTGTCTGCGTCGGGCGTGGCGTCGTAGAGCGTCTGGACGGGGCGGCCAAGCACGTCGTAGACCTCCACGCGGACCGGCACCGAGCGCGCGACGGCAAACTCCACCGTGGCTTCCGAGCGGACCGGATTCGGGTAGGCGGCCGTGAGCCAGTGCGTCCCGACCACCTCCACGGCGACCTCCACCTCGGGCAGCATCTCGAAGCGCCCGTCGAAGTCGAGTTGGCGGAGGCGGAGCGTGTAGGTGCCCGGCGCGAGGTCGGCGATGCGGAACGCGTAGGTCTGCGCCTCGGCGGTCGTGCCCGCGCCCGGCACAAAGTCCACGACCGCGAAGTCGGCGGCGTCCGGCGCGCGGAGTTGTACCTCGAAGCCGCTGTTGTTCGTCTCCGAACTCGTCGCCCACTGGAGCACCATGTCGGCCCCATCGAGGCGGGCGTCGAAGCGGGTCAGCTCGACCGGGATCGCCTGCGACCAGCCGAAGTCTTCGAGGAAGGGCAGCGCCAGGCCAGGGTTGTGGATCGCGAACCCCACCTCAAGCGCGTGCTTCATGAGCTCGTTGGGATAATCATCCGTGTTGAAGTGCGAGTAGCTTGAGCCGGGCGCGTAGGTGCTGGGAGTGTAGAGTTGCTGCCGCCCCCCTGTTGGGCTCTCGATGAAGAGGTTGCGGTTGCCGTTGACGGCCCCCCCCCTTATGGCCGTGGCGAGGTTCGACGAAGGGTTGGCGTAGGGTGGGTTTGACAGTATCGATACGCCACCGCCGTCCTCTACGAAGAGGTCATAGCCATAGGGGAAGCCGCCGTTGTTGATGCAGCCCTGGTTGGCCGCAAAGCTCGAGCAACGCCCTAAGCCTGTACCATCGCTGATACCTGCCGCTCCGGCGAAACCGAGCCCATGCCCGATCTCGTGAAGCGCGACCGTCACGAAGTCCTGCTGGTCGAACCGAGGATTGGCGTCGGTACCAAAGTACCAGTCGAGCCGGAAAAAGGGGTTGTTCGAGGGCGTACTGAAGATCGTGGTCATCTCCGCCGTGCTGCCGTTCAGGTCAGTACCCGACAGGGCGTTGGCGAGCGCAACCTGGTAGAAGACATTTGGCTGTGGGGCTCCCGTGAAGTCCCGGATGAACGTGTTGGTGATCGAACCGCCGAGCGCACCGAGCGGCAGCGCATTTGACCAGCACGCATCTACGACGACGTCCACCGGCGTAGTGACCTGGCCGTCCCAGATGGTAGCTGCGAAGACCATGGCGTTTTGCGCCGCCGCAGGCCACGTGCGGCACGGGAAACCAAGCGCCACGTCGCCCTGACCGAGGAAGTTGATCGTGATGAAGCCTGACTGGCCCGTGCGCAACGCACGAGGCGGCGGCGCGGGGATAGACGCCGCACCTGTATAGGGCCTAGACGACGTCCAGTGGTCCGGGCCGTCCGGCGTATACACATCGCTGCCCGCGGCGTGGGCGTCCATGTCGTCTTGCGAGGCGTGGGTGTGCGGCTCGCCATGGGGGCCGTGCGAGTGCGTCACGCCATGCCGATGCTCCTGGGCATAGACATCGGGAAGAGCAGAAACAAGGAGCAGCAGAGCGGTCAGAAGCGAAGCAAGGCGCATGACAGGGGCGGCTGAACGAAGAAGAGAGGCACGCAAGGCTTGCGCGTCCCCAACTTAGCGTTCGGTCCGAACCCCTGCAACGCCTCCCAATCCCTGAAGCACGTACGGGGCTATCCCCTAGCTTACCACCGTCACGCGCTGCGTCTCGCGGAACCGCTCGCCCGTGATCTCGACGACGTAGGCCCCGCTCGCCAGCCGCTGCCCATCGAGGCGCACCCGGACGGGCGTGTTGGCAGCAGGCATGCCAGTGTAGACCGTCTGCACGGCGCGGCCGAGGAGGTCGTACACCACGACACGGACCGGCTCCCGCTCACGCACGGCAAAGGCGACCGTCGCCTCGTCGATGAACGGGTTCGGGTAGGCCGTCGCCGCCCAGTGCGTGCCCACCACCTCGACGGTCACCTCGACCTCCGGGAAGACCTCGAACGCGCCGTCGAAGTCGACCTGGCGGAGGCGGAAGGCGTAGGTGCCCGGCGTGAGGTCCGGCGCGCGGAAGGTGTAGGTCTGCGACTCGGCGGTCGTGCCGTGGCCCTGCACGAAGTCGAGCACGGCGAAGTCGGCCGCGGCGGGGCTGCGCATCTGCACCTCGAAGCCGCTGTTGTTCGTCTCCGAGGCCGTCGCCCACGAGAGCAACACGTCCTCGCCCGCGCGCCGCACGTCGAACGCGGTCAGTTCGACCGGCACGACCGACGCCCAGCCGGTGTCTTCCAGCAGATCGAGGGCAAGGCCGGGGTCGTGGATCGCCTGGCCGTTCGGGAGCGACGGCTTCATGAGTTCGCTCGGATAGAGCCCGAGATCGAAGTGCGAGTACGTCGAGCCGCTGGCGTAGCTGCCAGGCGTGTTGAGCTGCTGCGTCCCGACGGCCGAGCCCGTGAAGAAGATCCCGGTGCTGCCGCCGACCGTCCCGCCTGTGAGGATCGTCGCAAGGTCGCTGGAGGGGTTGGCGTACTTCGAGGTCGTGAGGACGCTCGTGCCGCCGCCGTCGTAGGCGAAGCGGTCGAAGGCGTAGGGGAGGCTGCCGTTGTTGATGCACCCTTGCCCCAACGCGTAGCTGCGGCACCGGCCCGTGCCCGTGCCATCGCTGATGCCCGCCGAGCCCGCAAAGCCGAGCCCGTGCCCGATCTCGTGCATGACGACCGTCACGAAGTCGTACTCCGCGAACGCCGGGCTGGCGTCGGTGCCGTAGTACCAGTCCGTGCGGTTGCCGTTGAAGATGGCGTAGATCTCCTCGTTGGCGGAGCCGTTGAGGTCGCTGTCTGCGAGCGCGTTGGCCAGGGCAGCCGGATAGAAGGTGTTGGTGTAGGGCACGTTGGTGAAGTTGCCGTGCGCCGAGCGCGCTGCCGCCGCGCCGAGCGTACTCGAAGGGAGGCTCGTCGACCAGCACGCCTTGACGGTGATCGTCTGCGGCGAGTTGAGGAGCCCGCCCCACACGTCGGCGGCGTACTGGAAGGCGGTCTGGGCGGCGCTCGGCCAGCTGGAGCACGCGTAGCCGTAGAGGCTGCTGCCGCCGCTGACGTAGTCGACGTTGAACGTGGCCGCTGCCTGGCGCGCCTGCACGGCAAAGGCACGCTCGGGAGCCGGAATGGAGAGGGCCCCCTCGAACGGCGCGGCGGGGAGGACGCACATACCGCCCTCGTGATCGTGGCCGAGGTGGCCCGTCGCGGGCGTATCGACGGTGGTGGTGTGCTGCTGGGCCTGGGCCTGCTGGGCCTGAGCGACCGGAGCCGTGGCGAGGAGCGCGACTCCCAGGAGGACAGGGAGCGTGAAGCGTTTCGTAGCGGTCGGCATGGACAAAGTGCGCGTGGGTGACTTTGGGGTAGGGAGCGCCCTGGATCAAAGCACATGCCCCCGCAGCCGCCCCCGTGCTGGCGCGCTCGCTCACCCGGAAGACCAAGGTTCACCTACCGCTTATGTCCTCCGCGCATTCCCTAGGCCTCTCCTGTTTGCCCCGCACGCCTCGGCGTTGGCATCTCTCGCCCGTACCGCCTCGCCCCACACCTCTCCCTTTTCGACCAGGACCGATGGCATCATCGCCGTCGAGCTTTCCACTCAGGCCCGGCTTTCCACTCAGGCTTCGTCCCGGTGCGCGGCCTCCGGGCTGAACGCGGGCGCGCAGACAGCCCAGTATTCGCATTCCTCCGTCTTGGATGGATTGCTATAGCGGACGCGCTCACCCGCCTCGCAGAGCACGGTCTCGCCCGGCCCTACGTCGAGGATGCCGCCTTCGTGCTCCACGCGCATCGTGCCGCGCAGGACGATGGTGACCTCGTCGAACGTCGGCGTCTGGACCGGCTCGCCCCACGCGGGCGGCGCGACCATGTGCGCCACACTCAGGCTCGCGGTGCCCGTCCGCACGCGTCCCACGTGCTCCTCGATGAGCTTGCCACCGGGGACGGGGATGCGGGTCGGGTCGGAGATCTTGCGGGGCATCGGTCGGGAGGTCGGTGTGCGAGAAGGATGGGCCCTGCAAGATCCTCAATTCGCTAGGCCGTCACCGCAGCCTCTGTCTTACCAAACGCGATGACCGTCTGCACCACGTCGGGCGCGCGCAGGATGCGACGGTGACCAAGCCCGTCGGTCGGCTGGAAGGTGACGTGCGGTCCGGCTGCGGCGTTCGTCTCGCCCTCGGCGTACGGGATCTCCTTGTCGTCACGGTCGTGGATGACAAGCGTGGGCACATCGATGAGGGCGAGCGCGTGGCGGACGGAGAAGTAGGACGCCGGTTGTCCGCCCATCGCCTCGACGCGGCGGTGGATGCGGCGCTCGACGGCCTCCGAGAAGCCGACCATCTGCGCGAAACGGTGGAAGACGCCCTCGAACGTGTCCGGCGCGGAGACGAGCGCCAGCCGACCGACCGACTGCGGCTCGATGACGTCGGGAATCCCTGCCAGAGCAAACGCGCAGGCGTAGCCCCCGAACGAGTGCCCGACGAGCAGGTCGACCTGCCCTAGGTGCTGAATGGCTGCCACGACGGCCTGCGCGTGCCGGAGCGCGTCACTCCGCTCGCCCGACGAGGCTCCGTGCGCGGGCCCGTCGAGGGCGACCACGTCGAACCCGGCCTGCCGCAGCGGCTCCACGAAGGCGACGAAGTTGAGCGCGTCGCCCTCCCAGCCGTGGACGAGCAGCGCCGTCTTGGACGTGTCCGGCGAGGCCGTCCCAGCCACAGCAGGCCAGCGGTAGAGCTGTAGCTGGATGTCCTCACCGTCAACGTGCACAGGAATGCGCTCCGTCTGAGCGGCCGCACGAAGGCGCTCCTCGCGGGCCGAGACGGGCTTGTCGAGGTCGCGCGGCGAACGGAACATGCGCCAGGCAACGGAGGCCATCGCGCCCGGGGCGACGGCGCTGCCTGCGCGGAGGAGGAGCGGAAGGAAGCGGAGGAACACCGACATGCGCGTGCGGATTTTAGTTTACAGTTGAACTAATTCCGTTTAAGCCTCAACGATATGTCGAGTTCCCAACCGCGTGCGCATTCTCAGGGCGACCGGCCGCGCCAGCCGCTCTCGATCCGCGCCTGGCTCGCCGTCATCCGCACCTACCAGACCTGCACGCGCCTCCTCACCGAGCGCCTCCGCACGCTCGACCTCACCGTGGCCCAGCACGAGACGCTCGCGCACCTGCTCATCGAGGACAGCATCAGCCAGCAGGCTCTCGCGCAGCGGCTCCTCGTGACGAAAGGCAACCTCACGGGGCTCCTCAATCGCCTCGCCGAGCGTGGCCTGATCGAGCGCCGCCCCGACTCGTCCGACGGCCGCGTGAACCTGATCGTGCTCACCGCCGCAGGCCGCGCCCTCGCCACCCAAGCCGACGTGCTCCAGCGCACCTATGTCGGAGAGATGGTGTCACCGCTCTCCGAGCCTCAGCAGACCGACCTCCACGCGATGATGAAGGCCATCGAGGCGCAGCTCCACACGATGGATAGGTGAGGCGGTGTCGCTGTGGACGGTGCGGCGGTGGGTCCGTGGGCGAGCAAATCCCCCCACACTTGTCATGCTGAACTTGATTCAGCATCTCAGCTGTCAGAGATCCTGAAACGAGTTCAGCATGACACCAAAAGAGTTGTGTCTAGGTGCACAACACCAGGCTCCCGCACAGTGAACACTGCGACGGTGCGGTGTTAGGAGTCTCGCTCAGCCCCTGTCTACAGGATCCGCTGGCAGACCAGCCACCGACCCACTGTCCACCGCCGCACCGCTACACTGCTGCACTCAGACGACCTCCTTGATCGCCTGCTCCAGAATCGCCAAGCCTGCGTCGATGTCGGCCTC
>JBCCRG010000250.1:0-5870 GCA_039208155.1 Bacteroidota bacterium
CCCCAGCGCGATGATGGGAACGACCAGGGCAAGCGTGGGATCGGCCTGGCCTACCCCTTGGATGCTGTACATCGCCAGCATGAAGCCGAGGACGAGGCTCCCGCTGTCCCCCATGAAGATGGACGCCGGGTTGAAGTTGTAGACTAGGAAGCCGACGATACCACCCGCGAGGGCCAAGGCGAGCACGACCATGCCTATATCTCCATTCCCAGCAAACGCCACCGCGAGTGCCAGTAGCGCGATCAGACTCACCCCGGCTGCGAGCCCATCCAAGCCGTCGAGCAGGTTGACGGCATTCATGACGCCGACGATCCACAGCAAGGTGAAGGGCAACGCGATCCACAACTGGTGATAGATCCCTAGATCGCCGAGCAGAGGAACCCCTTCAAGACGAAAGTGGAAGCCTGCCGCGACCATGGCGTAGGCCACTACCAGTTGTACGACAAACTTCCGTTTGAAGCCAAGACCACAAAGGTCGTCGTAGAGCCCCGTGGCAAAAAGTACGAGCGCGCCGAGCCAGATCGCCCATGTGCGAGGCGGGATCACGAACGGGAGCAGGTCACGCACGAGGTACGCGAACCCGAGTCCCAGCGTCAGCCCGAGGAAGATGGCGATTCCGCCCACACGAGGAATCGGAGTCACATGAATCTTCCGTTCGTCGGGGACATCGACCCAGCCCTGACGAAGAGCCACGTCACGCAGCATGGGAGTCGCTACCAGCGCGGCACTGAGCGCCACGGCAAACGTTGATACAAGTAGAGCCCAGGAGGGAGCCGCTGTCAACAGCGTCAGCACCGATGAGGGGAACGACGTGTCCAGCGCGGAGACGAAAGCCAAAATGGAGGACTGGCTGTTCGGTTGAGAGCGTGCGGAGGCGGACGCAGGGGTGTACCCGCCGGTGAAGCCTTCCAACACGTGGGTGACGGTCGAGGGCTGCGTGGCACGAGGTGGTGCGCACCTAAGTCCCTTATGTGAATGTGAGATCGGACCCGAGTGCTGCGTGCGGTCTCAAAAAGTAAGGCAACTTGGCCCCTCCATGTCAATCCCCCGTTACCGCTATGTGCAGACTCCGAGAAACCTCTGCATTACCGGATCAGCTTGTCTCTTCCTGTGCTCCCCCAAACGCCTCATTGCGTTGGACTGCCGGTGGATTTCACGCAACCTCATCCGAGCCGTAGCGGTGTGCGTCGTAAGACCTCGTGCACCTGCAGGGTCTATGCGCCGCAGGCTCGACCGCCTGCCTCCAGACTCCGACCATCCACGCTTCCTGTTATGACCCGTTCTCTTTTCGCAGTCGCGGTTCCGCTCCTGGCGTTGTGGGCACTGGCCGCCTGCGCCTCCCCCCAACTCGATGCGGCTCCCTCCGCTACGGAGCCTGCGCCCACTACGCTCGCCTCGCTCCAGGCCGATGACAACCTGGCAGTGGCGACGTTCGCGGGCGGGTGCTTCTGGTGCATGGAGCAGCCGTTCGAGCGCTTCGACGGCGTCGAGGCAGTGATCTCGGGCTTCTCGGGCGGCACCGAGGCCAACCCCAGCTACAACGACGTCGCGGGAGGACGGACTGACCACCTCGAGGCGGTCCAAGTCTTCTACGACCCTGATCAGGTGTCCTACCAACTGCTCCTGAACATCTTCTGGCGTACGTTCAACCCGACTGACAACGGTGGCCAGTTTGCCGACCGTGGCAACCACTACACGTCGGCCATCTTCGTCCACGACGAGGAGCAGCGCCGCCTGGCCGAGGCGTCGAAGGCGGACCTCGTGGAGAACGGGCCGTTCTCGGGTCCCATCGTGACGCCGATCCGCGACTACACCGCGTTCTACGCGGCGGATGACTACCACCAGGACTTCTACCGCACCAACCCGGAGCGCTACGGCAGCTACGCCGAAGGCTCAGGCCGCAAGCCGTTCCTGCGCCGCACCTGGGGCTTTGACATCTCGAAGGACGGCCTCCCCAGCGACGCGACGTGGTTCGGCGAGCCAGCGCCCGCCGCCTCGACGTCGGCTACCTCTTCTGCTGCAGCGCCCGAGCGCGTCACCGTAGCGTCGTTCCGCGGCTACGAGAAGCCGTCGGAGGAGCAGTTGCGCGCCTCCCTCACAGAGGTGCAGTACTACGTCACGCAAGAGGACGGCACCGAGCGTCCGTTCCGCAACCCATACCACGACAAGAAGGACGCCGGGATCTACGTGGACATCGTCTCCGGCGAGCCACTTTTCTCCTCGACGGACAAGTACGACTCGGGCACGGGCTGGCCTTCGTTCACGCGCCCGCTCCACGAGGAGTTGATCGAGGAGCACGAGGACCGCACGCTCGGCATGCTGCGCATCGAGGTGCGCAGCAAGCACGCCGACAGCCACCTCGGCCACGTCTTCGACGACGGGCCTGCGCCGACCGGCCTGCGCTACTGCATGAACTCCGCCGCGATGCGCTTCATCCCCGTCGACCAGCTCGAAGCGGAAGGCTACGGCCAATACCTCTCCCTCTTTACCGAGAGCGACGAGTCGTAGCGCGCTGCCGTCTGTCCAGAACACGCCATACCCCCACGCCCCGCGGTGCCCCTGTGCATCGCGGGGCGTGCTCGTTGGTGGCGTACAGCCTTCTCATCGGTAGGGCGTCCTTGCCGTTGATGGCGGTGGGCGCTATGCTAGGCACTGCGTTTGCGTGGCCTTGCGTCCCTCCATCGTTGGCTCGTCTCCACTATGCTTCTACCATTTGCACGCGTCGCTCTTGCCGCTGCGCTCCTCTCCTGTGCGCTACCAACGGTCTCGGGGCAGCTCTACGTCGCCCCCGACGCTGCCCCCGGCGGCGATGGCTCTGAAGCCCGCCCGTTTGCCTCGATCACGGCAGCGGCGGCAGCGGCCCGTCCCGGCGACACGGTCCTGCTCCGGCGCGGCGTCTACTACGAGACCCTCTTCCCCAGCGTGACGGGGACCCCGGACGCGCGCATCACCTTCGAGCCCGCGCCGGGCGACGAGGGCCTCGTGGTCGTCTCGGGCGCGCACCCGATCCCGAACGGCTGGACGCGCGAGGGCGACACGTGGGTGTGGCGCTGGACCGAGAGCGGCCTCGAAGACGAGGGATTCTCGTGGGTCGATTTTGCCTATCCCCCGTTCGATACGGACAACGACGGCAACCCGCTCCCTAACCCCATCGCGGCAGCACACGTGATGAACCGCATCGTGCTCGTGGCGCAGTCGGGGCAGCCCGTGAGCGGTGCGCTTGCCGACGACGGCGCGGAGGGCGCGGCGCTCTGGGACGGGCATCCGCTCCTCCCCGTCGCTACGCGCGCCGAGGTGAGCGCGCAGGCCGCCGACCCGGAGATGCAGCGCTACGGCTCCTACTACGCCGAGTTCGACCCCGACACGGGCGTGCCGACGCTCTACGTCCGCTTCTTCGGCGCAGCCAACAACGCCGCGCTCGACCAGCTCCGCCCGATGCTCGGCGTCCGGCCCTGGGGCTTCCGCCCGGACGTGAACGCCGGGGCTGGACCTGCCAGCACCGTGCAACGCTGCGGGTCGGCGGACTCGCCCGGTCACTTTCTGGTGCGCGATGTCATCTTCCGGCACACCAACAACTTTCCCACGCAGGGCGCGATCTGCCCCGGCGGCCAGGGCTCCCGCTTCGAGTTCGTCACCGCCGAGTTCCACCCCGCCATCGGCTTCCAGATGGGAGCCGACCGCGACAACGGCGGGCGCGGCCACTTCATCGAAAACACCGTCGCGCAGTACAACGGCCAGATCGGCATCGAGGGGATCTGCAACGACTGCTACTTCATCGACACGACGGTGCGCTTCAACAACGCACGCGGCTACGACAACAGCTGGGAGGCTGGCGGCATGAAGCTGGTCTACTCCTCGCGCAACCTCGTCCGGCGGCTCCGCGCTGAGGGCAATCGCGGCCCCGGGCTCTGGTTCGACACCGACGCCTCCGAGAACGTCGTCGAGGGGAGCTACTTCCTGGACAACTGGTTCGCGGGCGTCTTCCTGGAACTCAATTCGAGGCGCACCCTGGTTCAGCACAACGTCATCGTACGCACGGTCCGGCCCCCCGCCTTCGCGACCGACGCCTCCGGCGCGGGCATCCTCACGCAGGCCACGTCGGACAACACCCTCGTCTGGAACACGATCACGGGCAACGAGGGCAACGGCGTCTACATCCGCGACCTTGCCGAGGTCACCGACCAGGTCCACAACACGCGGCTCTACAACAACCTCATCGTCGGCAACGCGACGCTCGACAACCGGCCCGACCTCGCGCCCATCGGCGGGGAGGGGTACGAGATCCAGCTCGAGAGCGCCCGCCTCGACATCGTGCGCACGAACACGCTCGCGGGCAACCGCATCCTCTCGCACGACGGCGACCCTACCGATGCCTCGCACGCCGCCTTCGCGATGGCCGCGCTCGACCAGCCGTGGGTCTTCCGCACCACCAACGACCTCGCCGAGTGGCGCGACCTGATGGCCTACGACGCCAGCTACACCGACGCGCTGCTGCCGTGGGACGGCGACGCGTACACCGAACTCTGGCGCCCGGCCAACTGGGACGCGCTCCGCTTCGACGCCGACTCGCGTCTTGCCACCGAAGCTCCAGCCTGCCCGCGTTTCGACTGCCTCCCGAGCTGCTTTGACCGCGTGGGCGCAAACCCGATTGCGGTCCGCACCCCGTTCCTCGACGCCGACGACGCAGAGGACGCCTGCGCGCGCACCGTGGACGCGGAAACCGACGTGCCAACGACGGCCTCGCTCACGCTGGGCGCGCCGTATCCCAACCCCACATCGACCTCGGTGCGCTTCGATGTCGCAGCGACAGGGACGTATCGGCTGGAGGTCGTCGACATGCTGGGGCGGCGTATCCTGTCGCGCGAGGTCGCTCTACGCGCCGCGACGCCGCTTGCGCTCGATGCGAGACGCTGGACGCCGGGCCTCTACCTCATCCGCCTCCTCGACGCCAGCGCGCGCGTCGAGGCCACGCACACGCTGACGGTCGCCCGCTGAGCCTGCTGTCGGCCTTTCCCGCCGCCGATGGCTCGTTCGCTCCTGCTCCCTCGTCTCCCGCTAGTCCTGGCGGCGCTGCTCGCCGTCCCTGCGCTCGCCCCAGCGATGGCCCAGCCTGCGCTACTCCCTGCTCCGCTTGAGGCGACCTGGGACGCGTCCGGCACGTTCACCGTCACGCCCGAAACACCGCTCCTCGTCCCTGACGGCGACCTCGATGCCCTGCGCATCGCGGGGATGCTGGCCGACCTGCTGGCCTTCGGCGCGGACACCCGACCGCGCGTGGTCGAGGCCCGCGCCTACGCCCGCACGACGCGACTCAACGCACCGCCTGCCATCGTCTTCACTGACGACGCGCCGGACTCGCTGGGCACGGAGGGCTACGTCCTCACGATCACGCCTGCGCAGGTCACGCTGGCCGCAAACGCTCTGGCGGGCTGGTTCTACGCCACGCAGACGCTCCGGCAGTTGCTCCCCGCAGCCGCCGAGTATGCCGCTGCGTTCCCGGTGCCGCTGACCGTTCCGGCGGGCCGCGTGGTGGACCGTCCGCGCTTCGGCTGGCGCGGCATGATGCTCGATGTGGCCCGCCACTTCTTTGGCCCCGATGAGGTGCGCCGCCTGATCGACCTGATGGCGCTGCACAAGCTCAACCGGCTCCATCTCCACCTCTCCGACGACCAGGGCTGGCGTGTCGAGATCCCAGGCTGGCCGCGCCTGACCGAGATCGGCGGCAGCACAGAGGTCGGCGGTGGGCCGGGGGGCTTCTACACGCTGGAGGAATACGCCGCGCTGGTGCAATACGCCGCCGAGCGCTATGTCACCGTCGTCCCCGAGATCGACCTGCCAGGGCACACAAACGCGGCGCTGGCCTCGTACGC
>JBCCRG010000251.1:0-5865 GCA_039208155.1 Bacteroidota bacterium
AAAACCGCAGCGCGAACACCGTCTCTACATCCGGCGTGGAGCGGACCGTCAGCGTCCCGCCGTGGCGGCGGAGGATCTGCCGCGAGAGCGCGAGCCCGATGCCCGACCCGCTCTGCTTCGTGGTGAAGAAGGGGACGAAGATCTTCTCGCGCGTCTCGGGTTGGATGCCGGGGCCGTTGTCGACGACCTCGATCACCGGGCGTCCCGTTGCGCCCGCATAGGCACGGAGGACGATGCGCCCGTCGGCCTGCTCTTCCAATGCCTGGATCGCATTCAAGAGGAGGTTGATGAGCACTTGCTCGATGAGCTCGGGATCGGCGGCGACCTCCAGGTCCGGCGGATCGATCTCGATGGCGAGGTCGAGGCCGTGGGCGTCGAGCGAGGCGCGGAGGAGGGCGCGCATCGGGGCGGCGATCTCGCGGATGGGGACGAGCTCGAGCTTCGGCTTGGGCACCTTCGCGAGGCTGCGGTAGGCGTCGACGAAGTGCATGAGCCCCGTGCTGCGCCGCTCGATCGTGCGCAGCGCCTCGTGGACGTCCGCCGCGTCGTCGGCCGCCAGCGCATGCACGCGCGGTGCCCCGCCGTCGCCCGAAGGCACCGTCTCGATGAGCAGTCCGCTCGCCGTCGAGGCCAGCGACGCGATGGGCGCGACCGAGTTGGCGATCTCGTGCGTGAGCACGCGCGTGAGCTGCTGCCAGGCGTCCATCTCCTTCTCCTCGAGTTCCTGCCGGATGTCCTGCAGCGTGACGAGCGTGTGGGGCGTTCCGAAGAGCCGGAAGCGCGTCGCGTTGACGAAGAGCTGCAGCGGCTGCTCCTCGCGTTCGAGCGTGACGAGGGTGCGGTTGCCTGAGCGGAGGCGGCGCAGCGTCCGGGCGAGCGTCGGCTCGGTGGCGTCGAGCTTCTGGAGCGAGCGCAGGCGACCGAGGCCGAGCAGTCGCTTCGCCGCGTTGTTGATGAGGACCACCTCGCCCGTGTCGGGCCGGAACGCGATCAGCGCCACGCCGACGTGCTGGATCACCGTCTGGAGCGTCCGCGCCTGCTCCTCACGCTCGCTGCGGATGCGCCGGAAGGCGTCGGTCACGTCCTCGAAGGCGGCGCTGAGGTCGCGAAAGAGCGCTCCGCGTCCGGTGGCTGAGAAGCTCTGCGAGAAGTCGTCGTAGCGGATGGCTTCGAGGAAGCGCGTGAGGTCGCGCGGCGTCTTCTCGGTGTAGCGCACGAGCGCCGCGAGGCCCCAGAGCACGCCGCCACCGACGAGCACGGCGGCGAGGTAGAGGTCGAGCCGCCACAGCCAGAGCGTCGCTCCCACGGCGAGCCCGATCCCGACGACGCGCGCCACGACCTGGAGCCGGTGGTTGCGCCGGAGGCGGCTGCCTTTGCTGAACGGGAGGGCCACGGGGGTCTATTTCGTGTTGCGTATTGCGTGCCTAGATCTACACACGCAAGACGAATGCGAAGCATCACGAAGTAAATACGCAACACACAGCACGGCGTCACGCTCTGGCAAGAAACTCAGGCCGCCTTCCGCGTTGGACAAGCGGATGCTGCGGCCCCCGAGGGCATCGTGGGGCGGCCCGTGATGAGGCCGTGGCTGCGGAGGAGGCGCTCGAGGTCGCCGCAGTCGGGGCGCACGAGCACGTCGCGGCCGATCTCGATGGTGGGGGAGACGAAGCCGCAGTCCCCGTCGGAGGGCAGGCCTTCCAGGTCGTCGAGCGCATACGCGACCGCCTGCGCATCCAGGAACGCGACGATACGCTCCGTGTCAGGGCAGTCCGGGTAGGTGTAGATCCGCACACGGGCAGTCTCCACCGGGGCGGTCTTCGAGGGGGATATCGGCGTAGCAAGCGGCATGGCAGTGCAGCAGGAGAGAGCGTAGGTCTTGATGCGCCGAGGTACGCCGCGCTTACCTGCCCGGTTGCGATCTTGGAAGGACCGGGTGCTGCCGCCGCACCGTCCACCGCCGCACCGTCCCCGTGCTTACTCGCCGCGCCGCCTACGCCCTTGCCGCCGCTGTTGCGGTCGTGCTCGGGGGCTACGTGCTCTGGCCCAACCTCGCCACGTTCGCGCTCGGGCTGGAGGGCGCAGGGATCCGGACGTTCTTCGACGGCTGGGACGCGGCCGGCGTGCGGGCGCTCAGAAACTCGGTCGGCATCGCGCTCGCAACGGTCGTGGGCGCGGGCGTGCTCGGGACGGCGCTCGCGTACGCCTTCTTCCGCTACGACCTCCCGCTCAAGGGCGTCCTGCAAGGCGTGGCGGTGCTACCGCTCGCGCTGCCGCCGCTCGTGGGCGTGCTCGCGTTCCTGTTCCTCTACAGCGAGAGCGGCGTGATACCCCGCGCACTCCAGGTCGCGCTCGGCCTGGACGCGGTCCCGTTCCGCTTCGAAGGACTCTCGGCGGTGTGGCTCGTCCACGTGTACGCGTTCTACGTCTACTTCTACCTCTTCGTCGCCGCTGCGCTCGCGCGCCTCGATCGGAGCCTCCTCGACGCGTCGGCGGACCTCGGAGCCTCGGGCTGGACGACGCTGCGGCGGGTCGTGCTGCCGCTCCTGCGTCCGGCGCTCGTCGGGGCCGCGCTGCTCGTGTTCATGGTCGCGATGGCGAGCTTCACCGCGCCGCTCCTGTTCGCCGAGGACGAGCCGTTCCTCACGGTCTACATATACCAACAGAAGATCAACGGCAACCTCGCGCTCTCGGCCACGGCGAGCGTGGTGCTGACGAGCCTGTGCCTGCTCTTCCTCGTCGGGCTCGAACTCGGGCCCCGTTTCTCAGGGCGCGGGCGGGGGCCGCTCGGTGGCGTTGCAGGGAAGGGAGCGGGGCGGGGCGGGGCGCCGATCCGCAGCGGCTGGGCGCGGGCGCTCGCGGGCGTCGCCGTCGGCGCGATGCTGCTCTTCGTGCTGCTGCCCGTCGCTATGGTGGTACTGCTCTCGTTCGTGCAGGAGGGCGCGTGGACGACGCAGGTGCTGCCGCCTGCCTACACGCTCGACAACTGGCGCGCGGTCTTCGCCGACCCCGACGTGGCCGCGCCGATCCGCAATAGCCTCTGGATGGCGACCGTCGCGACGGCGGCGAACGTGGTCTTCGGCGTGGCGACGGCGCTCGTGATTGCGAAGACGAAGGTCGTCGGGCGTGGGCTGCTGCGGGCGCTCGCGCTGCTGCCGTTCGCCGTGCCGGGGACGGTGATCGCGCTCGGGCTGATCGTGGCGTTCGACGAGCCGAGCGCGCTGGGCTTCGGGCAGATCCTCGTGGGGACGTTCTGGCTCTTGCCGCTGGCGTATTTCGTCCGCCACCTCCCGCTGGTCGTGCAGGCTACGCAGGCCGCGCTCGACGCCTACGACGACCGCCTCACCGAAGCCTCCGCCGACCTCGGTGCGGGCGCGTGGACCACGTTCCGCCGCGTCGTGTGGCCCGTCATCCTCCCGAGCGTAGCCGCAGGCACGCTGCTCACGTTCGTGACCGCCCTCGGCGAGTTCGTCGCGTCGATCCTACTCTACGTCTTCGGCAACCGCCCCATCTCGGTGGAGATCTTCGCGCAGCTGCGTCTCTACGACCTCGGCGCAGCGGCCGCCTACAGCGTGCTGCTCATCGGACTCGTCGTGGCGGCGTCGGCCGTAACGCGGATCGTCAGTGGGTCGCAGGTCGCGGGTCGCAGGTCGCCGGTCTGACACCGAGGTTCGGCTTGGTGCGGTGTGTTACACGGGGCGTCAAGCCTGCTTCTCGCTGCTTCCCCGTCTCGCCGCCTCCCCGCCTCGCTCCACCGGAAGTCTCTTTGAAATCGAATCAGGTCTGCGGACTGTGGTGCAGCGGAGCGTAGGTTGCGCGCACTTGGACGTCGGGTGACGCGCCTGCGGGATCAGCCGCGCATCGCCTACCGTCCGCCAGCCCCTGGCCGCTAGGCCCATCCACGAGTTCAGCCTCCCCCTGCAATGCTCCGCACTGCACCCTCGCGCCTGTTCCTCGCTTTCCTCTTCGTCGCCTCGCTCCTGCTCGTCGGCTGTGGTGGCGAGCACTATCACGGGCCGAAGCTCGCCTACGAGGGCGTCTTCAACACCTCGACCGAGACCGGCGGCGACAAGCAGGTCACCCTGCGCCTCTTCGACGACGGCACCTACCTCACCCGCACGATCTACAACAACCAGTCGTTCGTGCCCGTCGTGGAGGCGGGCACGTGGGACCTCGACGGCGAGGCGCTGCTGCTCACAGCCGAGCGTATCGACGGTGAGCCGACGCTGCACGCCACGACGACCTTCGCGGTGAACGCCGACGACCTCGAAGCCGTCTCCATCAACGGCAGCCCCGTCGACTACGTCTGGGCCTACACCGATGGCGCGAAGCTCAGCGAGCGCGCCCTCGAAGCGCCGAAGGCACACCACGACGAGGAGCACGGCGACGACCACGATGCCGAGCACAGCGACGAGGCTCACGACGGCGACCATGCCGCGGACACCGACCACAGCGACGAGGCTGCCCCGACGGTCAACGTCTAGCCCATGCGTCGCGCGGTCCTAGCGCTCGCACTCGCAGCGGGCCTCGTTGGCTGCACCCCGGCAGGGTTGGTGGACGCAGCCGAGCGCGCCGAGAGCGTGTGGGCCGTGGACCTTGTCGAGACCTTGCCCGGTCAGCAGGCGCGCTACCTCCAGTTCAACGCGCTCAACTGGGTGCCCATGCGCGAGGCCTTTGTGGAAGAGGGCATCGCGCACTCGTTTCGGGTGCTCACGCTGCCGCCGGATTCCGCACGCGGCTGGGACGTGATGCTGATGACGGAATATGTGGACGAGTCGGCCTTCGAGCAGCGCGAGGACGTATTTCAGGACGTAGCCGCTCGCCCCGGCTACGAGCTCAAGCGCATCAACGGCCTCGGCCCGCGCGACCTCGCCCGCGTCGTGTCGAGCTATGAGATGCGGGACGGCACAGTCTCAAATCCAGTCACACGGTAGTTGCGACTATGGATGACAAGCCGCCTCGTGTAGGACCAAAAACACGGGAACTCATCCAGCAACTCGACGAGTTGGCCACCCTGCTTGAAGAGGACGGTCGTGACCACTGGGCTACGTGGATGGCGACGAGTGCGAAGCACCTCCGCCGCGCGGAGTATGGAGGTCTTGTTCACCTCCAGCGTGCCTATGGAGGCATGGGCAGCTTCAACGACCTCTGGGTTGAGATCCAAGGCGATCCTCCCAATGCACGCGTCGAACGCCTACGTCAGTTAAGGGAGAGCGTATGGATGCTGGCCGAGGAGATCCGTCGGGAGGCAGAGTTCGAGTGAGAGCACAGCCGCGGCTGGCACGAAACCCTAAGCGGCTCGCAGGCATCTCACCGGATCGGACGGCGTGGACGTTTTGCACGTGCGCACGTTCACCCTTTCCACGCCCACCCCCCGCCCCGTGCCTATTTCCACCGAGGTCATCCCGCTCGGCACCGCCTCGGCCATCCCGACGCGGGGCCGGCACCTCTCCGCCACCGCACTCCGCCGCGAGGGCGAGATGCTGCTCTTCGACTGCGGAGAGGGTACCCAGTTTCGGCTCCTCGAAGCCGGTCTGAAGCGCTCGCGTCTGGACGCCGTCTTCCTCACGCACTTCCACGGCGACCACCTTTACGGCCTCTTCGGCCTGCTCACGACGATGGCCCTGCTAGGCCGCACCGACCCGCTCACCCTCGTGGCGCCGGAGGGCCTGCCCGGTATCCTCGCGGCGATTCCGGGGCTCCAGCCGCACCAGCTTCCGTATCCCCTGCGTCATGTCGGGCTCGCTGGCGGCTTCTCCCACGAAGTCGTTTTCGATGCGCCGGACTACTACGTCGAGGCGCGGCCCATTGAGCACCGGGTCTTCGCGGCGGGGTATCGCTTCCAGGAAAAAGTGCGGCCCGGGAAGG
>JBCCRG010000252.1:0-5829 GCA_039208155.1 Bacteroidota bacterium
ACGTCGGCGAGGAGACTGGAGGCGCCGAAGCGGAAGTAGCCAGGTGTGAGCCAGAGGTCGCCGAGTTCCTCCTTCATGAGGCTCAGCCAGACGAGCGACTCCTTCGCCTTGCGGATGCCGCCCGCGGGCTTGTAGCCGGCACGGTGGCCCGAGAGCGCCTCGTACTCCCGGATCATGCGCGTCATCACGAGGCCGACGGGCAGCGTGGCGTTGACCGACTCCTTGCCGGTGGACGTCTTGATGAAGTCGCTCCCGGCCATGAGCGCGACCTTGCTGGCGCAGGCGACGTTCCAGAGCGGCCCGAGGTCGCCCGTGCCGAGGATCGTCTTGAGCGACGCGTCGCCGCAGGCGTCCTTCATGGCGGCGATCTCGTCGTAGAGCTGCTGCCAGTCGGCGGTGTAGACGAGGCCGCGCGTGATGACCACGTCGATCTCGTCGGCCCCGGCGTCGACGGACGCCTTGATCTCGGCAAGGCGCAGCTCGAGCGGGCTCTGGCCGTGCGGGAAGCCGGTCGAGACGGCCGCGACGGGGATGCCTGAGCCGTCGAGCGCGCGCTTGGCGGTTTCGACGTGCGCGTGGTAGACGCAGACCGCGCCGGTCGTCAGGCCGAGGTCGGCGACGCCGAGGGCGTTCAGGATGTCGGGGCGGACGGGCTGGCGGGCCTTCGCGCAGAGGCGGCGGACGCGTGCCGGGGAGTCGTCGCCCGCGAGCGTGGTGAGGTCCGTGCACGCGATGGCGCGTAGCAGCCACGCGGCCTGCCACTCCTTCTTGACGCTGCGGCGCGTGCCGAGCGTCGCGGCCCGGCGGCGCGTCGCAGGCGGGTTCACCCGCGTCTCCTCGACCCACCCGAGGTCGAGCGAGATACCGGGATTGCGTGCGTGTTCGTCGGTGTGGGCAGGGGCCGTGCCAGCGTGCCCGTTGGTGAGGGTCTCCATCGTCGTCCGCATCGTGAGAAAAGCCGTGAAACAAGGTACGCGGTCCCTCGCCGGAGGCTCCGAGGGGTTCCAAGCCAGCGTGTGTCGCGACGGTACGGTCGTGCATGCCTGAACAGGCGCTACGCCAGCGAGCGGGCAGACGCTGAAATACTGACGTACTGAATCACCGATCCACTGGCGCTTAGGGTTCCAGCAGCGTGCGCGTCCAGACGGCGGCGTCGCGGTCATAGCGCATGCGGTGGTGGAGCCGCCGTGCTCCTGCCTGCCAAAACTCGATCCGGTCGGGCACGACGCGGTAGGCGCGCCAGTGCGGGGGCCGGGCCACCGACTCGACGTCGGAGAAGCGCTCGTCGTGCTCGGTCAGGCGATCTTCGAGGCTGGCGCGGTCGTCCAGCGCGGCGCTCTGCACCGACGCCCACGCGGTGATGCGGCTGCGGCGCGGGCGCTCGGCGAAGTAGGCGTCAGCCTCGGCCTCCGTGCCAGGGTCCACGACGCCCTGGATGCGCACCTGCCGTTCGAGCGGCTCCCAGTAGAACACCATCGCGGCGTGCGGGCGTGCGGCGAGGTGCTGCGCCTTGGGCGAGCGGGCATCGGTCATGAACGCGAAGCCGCGCGTGTCGAAGGCATGGCACAGCACGATGCGGGCGTCGGGCATACCCTCGGCGTCGACGGTGGCGAGCGTCATCGCGTGCGGGTAGCGGATCGCGGCGTGCGCCTCGGCGTTGGCAAACCAGTCGGCGAAGAGGGTGAAGGGGTCGGTCGGCATGAGACAGGAGCACCGTAATCGGGGCTCAAGGCTATACAATTCCACTCTTGTCATCCTGAGCGGAATTCGCGCAGCGGATGAAGTCGAAGAGCTTGCCCTCGCGAAGGCGGGGGATCTGTGGGCCAGCATCCAGGCGGTGCACCGAGCACGCAGTTAGACGAAGACCCTTCGACTCGCTATGCTCGCTCAGGGTGACAAGAAGATTGAGAGGCGCCCAAGAGAACGCTCTGGCCATGGACGAGAGCGCATGGGGGTGAAGCAGAAGGTCGCCCCAACGAACCGCACACGTCCTACAGGGTACTCCCTCGCTCTTGACTCCTCACTCTTTACCCTTCACCGATGTTCACAGGCATCATCGAAGCCGTCGGCCACGTGGCCCAGGTTCAGCCCCTGGAAGGCGGGCGGCGGTTCACCTTCGAAGCGCCCTTCGCGTCCGAACTCAAAATCGACCAGAGCATCGCGGTCAACGGCGCGTGCCTCACGGCTGTGGCCGTCACGGACGCGACGTTCGAGGTCGTCGCCGTCGAGGAGACGCTCGCCAAGACGAGCCTCGGCAGCTTGTCCGAGGGCGACCCGGTCAACCTCGAGCGCGCCATGCGCGCCGACGCCCGCCTCGACGGCCACTTCGTGCTCGGCCACGTCGACGTCACCGGCGAAGTCCGCTCCATCGAAACGCTCGCCGACTCGTGGATGGTGACGATTGCGTTCGACCGGCAATTCGCCTCCTATCTCATCCCGGTCGGCTCGGTCGCGCTCGACGGCATCTCGCTCACGGTCGCGCGTCTGGCCGATGATCACCTCACCGTTGCCATCATCCCGTATACCTGGGAGCACACGACGATGCATACCTGGCAGCCCGGCCGCCGCATCAACCTGGAGTTCGACGTGCTCGGGAAGTACGTCGTCCGCGCGCTGGAACTTCGGGACGCGGCCCCCGCGGGCTCGTGAGGACGCTCGGCATCACCGGCGGGATCGGCAGCGGCAAGTCGGCGGCCGTGGCGATGCTGGACGCGCTGCCCGGCGTGCGCACGCTCCGCGCCGACGACCTCGCGAAACAGCTCATGCACGAGGACGCCGCCCTCCGCGCGGACCTCGTCGCCGAGTTCGGCCTGCAGACCTATGACGACGAGGGCCGCCTCGACCGCGCATGGCTCGCGAGCCAAGTCTTCGGTAACCCTGAGCGCCTCGCCTGGCTCAACGCGCTCGTCCACCCTCGCGTCCGCAACGGCTTTCTCGCCGCAAAGGCGCAGGCCGAGGCCGACGGCGTCCGGCTGCTCGTCTACGAGGCCGCGCTGATCTACGAGACGAACGCCGAACGCCACCTCGACGCCGTGGCTGTCGTGGATGCGCCCGTCGAGACGCGTATCGCCCGCGTGATGAAGCGCGACGACGTATCGCGCGCGCAAGTCGAGGCGCGGATGCAGCACCAACTCGATCCCGCCACGCTGCGCGAACGCGCGGACCACGTCCTCGACAACAGCGGCGACCTCGCCTACCTTCGGACCCAGGTCAAGGCGCTCCACGGACAGCTGGGCGCGGGCTAGCCCCCCTACTCAGTCAGCACGAAATCGACGTGGATGTGGTCGTCGTGGCGCACCCACGAGGGGTTGCGGGAGAATTGCATCAGGCGGCGCAGCCCGGAATCGACGGCGAAGAGCCCGGCTTGCAGGTCCGGCGCGAAGATGACGCGGCCAATGCGGACGCCGTGCGCCGGGCCGACTGCATGCAGCGCGCGGAGGTGCGCCGCCAGCGCAGGGTAGTCGATGCACATCGATTCGTCCGGGGTGCAGCCGTCTATCTCAAACGCCATGTCGTAGCCGAAGCGCAGCCACGGCCACGTCGGGAGCGGGATGGAGCGGCCGTCGCGGTTCACCACGGGCGTCATGTAGTCCACCGAGACGCCGCTGCGGTGGGTGCGATGCGGACGAAAGCGTCCGCCGCGTGGCCAGCCCGTCTCACCGTAGACGTAGACCGTCTCCGGACGCGTCGCCGCGAGCGTGTCGTAGGCAGCGAGCGTCGCGTCACGGACGGCGTCGTGCACGGCGGTGCGGCCCAGCAGCGAGCCGAGGCGCGAGTACGTCCGGAAGTTGGGGCCCGACGACGGCAGCCGCTTGCCGTGCTCGAGCCGCCCGTCCTGCGGCGTCCCGATGCTCACGCTCGGCGCGTCCGACTCCACGAGCCGCAGCGCATCGTTGCCAGCCCACACCACGAGCGTCGTCACGACGACCAGCACGAGGAGGCGTCGTCCCCACCGAGCGAGACAGCCGGGACGCTTGTCGCTCATGCGCCGCGCGCGTCGACCGTCCACTTAGCGACCACGTCCTCGCCGTCCTTGCCGGTGCGCTCGACGACGTAGAGCCGGTCCTGCGTCGCTACCGCCACGCAGGCGTGGTTGGGCACGATGCGGACCGTGTCGCCCACGTCGAACGTCGTCGCGCCGGGGACGCGCACCCAGCCGTGCTCCTCGCTCAGCCCGACGATGCGCGCGTGCGGGAGCAGCTTCATCGTGTGCGGGCTGTGGAGGATCTGCCCGTAGTCGCGAACATTCCAGCCGAGGTCGGTGGTCAGAATTTTCTTGCCTGCGTCGAGGTAGGCCATCTCGCCGCCGGTGGGCGTGCGGTGCTGCGCGATCACGGTGGCGCGGACGGTGAGCGCGCAGCAGTCGAGCGTCGTTGTGCCGAGCGCGACCTGCTGGCCGTCGTAGAAGACGTAGTTGCCCGGTCGCACCTCGGTAATAGAAAAGTGCTGAGCGGTGGCGTTCTCGAAGGCGCTCAGCGTGGGGGTCGAGCCCAGGGAAATGGTGGCGTCGCGGGGCAGCAGGTCGGCGTCGCCGAGTACGTCGGCGAACGCGAGCAGCCGGTTGCGTTCCTCGGCGGCATACCGGCGCAGTGCGTTCTGCTTGGCCTCGCCCTCGTTCGGCCCGCCGTAGACCTGCCCCCCGTGCGTGAGCAGCCCGGTGAGCGTGAGCGACGAGAGCGCGGTGAGGTCGCGCACGAAGGCCGGCGCATCGGGGTCGTTCCAGCGCACGCCCGTCCGCCCGTGCCCGGTGTCGACTTCCAGCAGCACGTCGGCGACCACTCCCTGCTCGGCGAAGAAGGCGTCGGCTTGGCGGGCCCCGGCGAGCGTGTCCACGCAGAACGTCACGCGCGTCTTGCCAGCGATCAGCCTCGCCACCCGCGCAAGGTTGTCGCGCCCGACAAGTGGCTTCGCGATGCAGAGGTCCTCGAAGCCGAAGCGCGCGAACACCTCCGCCTCGCCGACGGTAGCGACGGTCAGCCCGACGGCCCCGCGCTCCCGCTGCCGCAGCGCGATCTCGACCGACTTGTGCGTCTTGACGTGCGGCCGCAGCGCCACGCCGTTCTCGTCGGCGCGCGCCTGCATCGCGTCGAGGTTAGCGTCGAGGCGGGCGCGGTCCACGAGGAGGACGGGCGAGGGGAGGTCGGTGAGGAGCATCGAGAAACCGCTGAGAGAGGGAGGAGAGAAGGGAGGACGTCGGGGTCAGTTTTCGCCGAGCATGCCCCGGTGCGGGAGGCGCTCCGGCATCTCCGCGGCGACATACGCCAGGATCGCCACCGCCGCTACACAGCGTTGCACCTCTGCCGGGTCGAGCTTATCCACGGTGTCGGCGTCCGAATGATGGTACCAGAAATACTCCTCGTTGGCCGTGTTGAGGCTCATCCCCGGCACGCCGTCGCGGATCAGCGGGCCGATGTCGGCCCCGCCGCCGCCGCGCAGCAGGCCGAACTGCCCGTCGTAGCGGTCCGGGCGCGGCGTCACCACCGGCTCCAGGAGCGCGTCGATGGGCTTGAGCATCGCGAATGCTTCGTCGGTGGCGTTGAAGCCGAAGCCGATGGGGTCGAAGACGCCGCTGTCGGACTCCAGCGCGAGTTGGTGGTTGCGCAGCGCCGTGGTGTCGAGCGCCTCGCGGTACTTGAGCGCGCCGCGCAGGCCGTTCTCCTCGTTCGTCCAGAGCACCACGCGGATCGTGCGGCGGGGGCGCAGGCCGAGTTCCATCAGGAGCCGCACGGCCTCCCACGTCACCACGGAGCCGCCCGCGTCGTCCATCGCGCCCGTGCCCACATCCCACGAATCGATGTGCCCGCCGACGACCACGACCTCCTCGGGGCG
>JBCCRG010000253.1:0-5803 GCA_039208155.1 Bacteroidota bacterium
AGGAAGATCGGTGTCCTCCAGCAGTCGCCCCGCGACGGTCTCGGCCTCGCGCAGCACGAGCAGGCGCGGGAGCACCGCCTGCACGACGGCCCCGACGCGTACGGAGTCGGCGGGCGGCGCGCCTACCACGTGTACCAGCATCGAGCGGGCCTGCGTCAGGACGGCGTCGGCGGTCTCGGCTAGCTCTGTCTGGAGCGCGTGCAGGTCGGCCACGGTCAGCGTCGGCGGGTCCTCGACGGGGACGTAGAGGCCGTCCACGGTGTGGCCCGCGTGCGGCGTGAAGGTGACGACCTGGAGGCCGGTCGTCTCCATAATCTGCGAGCGGGCGTAGCGCTCCAGCCCGTCGGCGAGCGACAGGATGGCCACGAGCGCCCCCACGCCGATCACGATGCCGAGCGTCGAGAGCGTCGTGTGGAGCGGGTTGGTGCGGAGCGTCTGGAGCGCGACGGGCAGCGCGTGGAGCGGGAGGCGAGGCATGGAGGCGAGGAGAGGGGCTCGCCCGGCCTCTTCGAGATTCCCGCCGCGAGGTTGCAGACCCCTCCCGTGTGCACGTCTGGACGTGTGGATGTAGGAGTCCTCGGCCCGCCTCCCATCCGCGCACACAGACGTGCACACGTTCATACCGGCATACGTCCACACCACCGCAGCCCCGCCGTACCTTTCGGCTGCTCGCTCCCTCAGCCGCCGCACACTGCCTTGATCGAGTTCGACCGCGTCACCGCTGGCTACGACACCCCGGGCGGGGGCCACCGCGCCGTCGTCGAAGACCTCTCGCTCACCATCAACCGGGGCGAGCTGGTCTACCTCATCGGCCCGACGGGCAGCGGCAAGAGCACGCTCCTGAAGCTGCTCTACATGGACAAGCAGCCCGAGGAAGGCACGATCACCGTCGGGGACTACGACTCGGCCTCGATCCGCCCGCGCGACGTGCCCTACCTCCGGCGCTCGCTCGGCGTCGTCTTCCAGGATTTTCAGCTGCTCGGCGACCGGACGGCGTTCGAGAACGTCGCGTTCGCGCTCTACGCGACGGGCAAGAGCGGCAAGCTCGTCAAGCAGCGCGTCACGCAGGTACTCACCCGCGTCGGCGTGAGCCACCGCGCCAAGGCGATGCCGCACGAGCTCTCGGGCGGCGAGCAGCAGCGCGTCTGCATCGCCCGCGCCATCGCCAACGAGCCGTTCCTGCTCCTCGCCGACGAGCCGACGGGCAACCTCGATCCGAAAGTGGGCGAAGAGATCCAGAAGCTGCTCATGCGTCTCCACCAGCAGGGCATGACGGTCTTCATGGCGACGCACGACTACCGGCTCATCAAGAAGTACCCCGCCCGCACGCTCGCCCTGACGCAGAAGCGCCTCGTGGAGGTCGACCCCGCCACGCTGGGCGGATAGCGCCACGCCGGGCGGATGGTGCCACGCCGGGCGGATAGTGCCACGTTGGGCGGATAGTGCTACGCGTGCGGTGCCGCAGCAGGGTGGGGCGAGGGCACGGCCGGCTCCGGGGACGATGCGAGCGGGAAGCGGAGCGTGAACGTCGAGCCTACGCCGAGGGTGCTCGTAGCGCTCACCCAGCCTCCTTGTGCTTCGACGAGCCCGTGCGTGAGTGCTAGGCCGATGCCGAGGCCGTCGTGGCGGCGGCGGTACCCGTCGCCCTCCTCCGCGAACGTCTCGAAGAGCGTCGCCATCCGCGCCGCCTCGATCCCGCGCCCCGTGTCGGCGACGGCGAGCGTACCTGTGTCGTCCTCCTGGGCGACGCGGAGCGTGACCGTGCCCGCGTCGGTGTAGGCGAAGGCGTTTTCGAGCACGGGGCGGAGCGCGCGCTGGAGCAGGTCCTCGTCAGCCACGACCCGCACGGGATGAGACGGCGTGTCGATCACGACGCGCAGATGTTTCGTCGCCGCCTGCGCTGTGACGTCGTCGGCAGAGCGGCGGGCGATTTCGCCGAGGTCCACCTCGCCCAGTACGACGGCGAGGTCGCCGGTGCCGAGCCGCGTCAGGTCCACCACTTGGTCGAGCGTATCGGTGAGCGTTGTGATTGCCGTGCGGGCATCGCTGGTGAGCGGGCGGTGGTCTGGGGGGGCCTCCTCGTGCAAGATCTCGACGGCGCCGAGCGCCATCGTGAGCGGCGTGCGGAGCTCGTGGGAGAGGTTGAGCAGCATTGTCTGCTTCATCGCGTCGAGCTGCTCCGCGCGGGCGAGTGCGCGCTCCAGCCGGGCGCGGGTACGGCGCCGTGACGAGACGTAGGCCCCGAGGAAGAGGCCCACGAGGGTGACCATGAGCATGCCGAGCTGCACCGCGTACGGGTTCGTCCCCGCGATGTCAGACGGCGCGACGATGAACGCGGTCGTGACGTTGACGCCGAGTGCGCCCAGCGCCGCCCCCTCCATGCCGTAGCGCACGGCCAGCCAGAGCACCGGCAGGAAGAGCACATAGGAAAACTCCAGCGCGGCACCGGCCCGCCCGATGAAGATCAGCCACGCCAGGCCAAGCGACACGACCGTCAGCAGCCCCCCTTCGAGGAGCTGGGCGGGCCGCGCCACGCGCTGGTAGCCCTCCGAGGGCCGTAGCGGCTGATCCCACCAGAGCGCGGGGAATGGGCGCAGCGCCACCACGAGCACCGGGACGAGCATCCCGATCCCGGTCCCGTCCCCGATGGTGTAGGCGAGCACCTGCGGCCAAAACGCCTCGGCGTCCATGCGTCCCGTGATTTCGAGCACGCCCATCTTCCAGAGGCCCAGCAAGAAGGGCGCGATGAGCACCATCACGCCGAGAAAGAACGACACGTCGCGCACGGTCCGGAGGCGTGCGTTGCAGCGGGCAGAGGTGAGCAACAGGCTCACGACCCCGCCATAGACGATGCCCTGGCCGAGCGTGTACACGAGCGTCCAGCCCCATCCCATCCCGCCGAGGAAGCTGTCCGCTCCCAGCCACACCTCGATGACGAGGAACTGGTTGAGGATGACCGTCGGCACAAACCACGGCCCAGAGATGACGAGCAGCGCCACGTCGAGCCCGGCGGGCGGGTACCAGAGCGAGTAGCCCTCTTCGAGACTCAGCCACATCGACCCGGCGAGGAGGAGGCGGTGCAGGAGCACGTAGGCCACGCTCACGAGCAGCCAGCGGCCGGGCGACGGCGGCTGCGGTACGAGGCGTAGGGTGTCGCGAAGCGTCGGCGGAGCGTCCTCAGGGAGCGTGCTCTGGCGCGCGAACGACGAGGGGAGGTGAAAGGCCATAGGTGGGTGTCAGGGCCTGAGTCGGCGCGAGCCTGTGACCATCAAGGTCGCGGCCCAACGCGCGGGTTTCCAGTAGGATCCGCATGGGGCGTCAGGCCGAGGCGCACTGAGCCGCAACCTACGCAAAGGCGCAGCGTCTAGCTGTATGCTCCCCTCTGTGTTCGCTTTACACTCCTCGCCGTGCGCTTCGCCTTGCCTCCCGTTCACTGCCTACGCATGCCCACCCTGTGCCTCCTCGGGGTGCTGCTCGTCGGCGGCTGCATCCAGGTCCAGCCCGCTGAGGAAGCGTCTTTCGATGATGTCGTGGACGAGGTCCCCGCGCCGCCTACGTCCCTATCGGCCTCTGCCATCGAAGCGGCCGTCTTCGAAGCGGTCAACGACGCCCGAGCCAAACGCGGCTTCGACCGCCTCGCCCCGGACGACGCCCTCGACGGTCTCGCCCGCAGCCACAGCGAGCGCATGGCGACGGTCGGCTTCTTCGATCACCGCGACGACGCCGGGCAACTCGCCCACCAGCGCGCACAGGCGGCGGGCTATGCCTACCGCCGCTTCGGCGAGAACCTCTTCCGGGGCGCGCTCTGGGACACCCGCACGATGCAGCGCACGAGCTTGGGCGAGGAGTCGGTCACCTACCGCTGGCACACGCCCGAGTCGCTCGCGGCCGAGGTCGTGCAGGGCTGGCTCACGAGCCCGTCCCACCGCGAAAACATGCTCTCGGCCGACTACCGCAACCAGGGCATCGGCGTGGCGGCGGACGACGACCAGGACGTCTTCGTCACGCAGACCCTCAGCCTCCCACGCAGCGGCTCGTGAGCCGGACGAACGCGCGCGGGCGACGGTGATCGAAGCGGAGGCGTCGAGGGAGCGACGCACAAACGGGCGAGGCGGTAGCTTGGCTGCTCGCACGTCCTCCCTCTGGCCTCTCGTCTCCCCGATGCTCCCCGCCGCTGCTCTCCTTCACGCTGCCGCCGACCTGTCTCGGGGCAACGACGCACTCCTGCGCGCCGTCGAAGCCGCGCTCGCGAGTCCGCCCCGGACCACCGAGGAGGTCGGCTTCTACATCACCCAGTACAACACGGACGCGGAGAACGTCTTCCGCTTCTTCGTGAGCCAGCTGATGCAAGGCGGCTACACGATGGCCGCCGAGGACAAGTACCAGCATGAGATCTTCGAGCAGTGGGAGGAGCAGATTGCGCTACCCGAGGCGCTGAAGCGGCTCCTCCCCGAGGTGTTCAGCGAGGGCGACGGCTGGTTCGACGAGGACAATTACGAGGACTATCTCGAAGACCGCCGTGCCGAGGTGCACGCGGGCTACGTCGAGGCTGTCCGCGCCATCGAGGCGGCGTTCGCGGAGACGGGGTCGCCGCTCGTGACGCTGGAGATCGCAGGCGGCGACACGCTCGTGTTCATGGCCGTGCCCCCAGCCGTGGCCGAGCGCTGGGCAGGCGTCGTCCTGGCCCGTACCCACGACGGCAAGCCCCTCGGCGTGCGCCCGCCCGACTGGGACACGTTCTGGCACCACCTCGGCTACGCCACGGGGTTCACGGACGGCCCGCCCCCGCCCGGCAGTACGCTGCCCGTGGTCTGGCGAGAGGCATAGCAGGGGGCTGTTGGCTTTTGGCTGTCAGCTATTGGCCGCCAGCATTGGGAGGCATCCGGCTCGGGACGGCCTCCTTTCCTACGTTCACACCTTCGCACCTGCACACGTCCACACCGTTCTGATGCTCCAGACCGCTGACCCGCGCAACGCCGACCTCATCGTCAACATCAACGGGCGGCTCGTCCACCGCGACGAGGCCGGGGTGAGCCCGTTCGACAGCGTCGTGCAGGGCGGCGACGGCGTCTGGGAAGGGCTGCGGCTCTACGACGGGCGCGTCTTTCGGCTCACCGAGCACCTGAACCGCCTCCGCGACTCGGCCAAGGCGCTCGCGTTCGCCGAAGTCCCGTCGCTCGACCACATCCGGCACGAACTGAAGCGCACGTTGGAGGCGAACGGCATGACCGATGGCGTGCACGTCCGCCTCACGCTCACGCGCGGCGTCAAGATTACCTCGGGGATGGACCCGCGCCTCAACCAGAGCGGCCCCACGCTGATCGTGCTGCCCGAGTGGAAGGCGCCGGTCTACCGGAAGAGCGGCCTCACGCTCATCACCGCGTCCGTGCGCCGCTTCCCGCCCGACTGCCTCGACCCGAAGATCCACCACAACAACCTCCTCCAGAGCATCCTCGCCAAGATCGAGGCCAACGTGGCCGGAGCCGACAGCGCGCTCATGCTCGACCGGGAGGGCTTCATCGCCGAGTGCAACGGCACGCACGTCTTCCTGGTGAAGGACGGTACCGTGCTCACGAGCCACACGGATGCGTGCCCGGAGGGCATCACGCGCCAGACCGTCCTCGACCTGTGCGCGCGGCACGGTATCCCGCACGCCGTCCGCCGCCTCTCGACCACCGACGCCTACCGCGCCGACGAGGTGTTCTGCACCGGCACGATGGGCGAACTCGCAGGCGTCCTCCACCTCGATGGCCGCGTGATCGGAGATGGCACCGTCGGCCCGCTCACGCAGCGCCTCTCTGCG
>JBCCRG010000254.1:0-5801 GCA_039208155.1 Bacteroidota bacterium
CAGCGGCTCTACGCGCACCTCCACCGGCTCGGGCTGCGCTTCTACGCCGACAGCCGCACGGGTGAGATCACGTCGCGCCTCACCAACGACGTCGCCAAGATCCAGGACGCGACCACGCGCTCGCTCTCCAGCCTCCTCACCGAGTCGCTCTCGTTCGTGGGCGCGGTCGGGCTCATGCTGTTCCTCAACTGGCGGCTCTCGCTCGTCGTCTTCGCGACGGTGCCGGCGGTGTCGCTCCTGACGCGCTGGGCAGGCGTGACGCTGCGGCGGCTCGCGCGACGTATCCAGGACGAACTCGCCGACACGACGGCCATCGCCGAGGAGGCGATCCAGGGCATCCGCGTCGTGAAGGCGTTCGCGCGGGAGCCCTACGAGGTCGCGCGCTACGGCGACGGCGTCGAGGCACTCTTCGAGACGTCGCGGCGGAAGGTGCTCTTTTCGTCGGCGTTCTGGTCGAGCGTGGGGATGGTGTTCATGATGGTGATCGTGGGCATTTTCTGGTTCGGTGGGCAGGAGGTGCTGGCCGGGCGGCTGACAGCGGGCGACCTCGTCGCGTTTATCTTCTACGCGCTCACCATTGCCGGGGCCGTGGGCACGCTCGCACGGCTCTACACGACCTACAGCAGCGCCGCCGGGGCCTCGGAGCGCCTGTTTGACCTGCTCGATGCCGTCCCCGAGATCGCGGACGCTCCCGATGCGCAGGCGCTGGATGAGCCGCGCGGGGCCGTTGCGTTCGAGGAAGTGTCGTTCGCCTACGACGACGAGGTTCAAGTCCTGCGCGCGGTCTCGTTTGCTGTCGAGCCCGGCCAGACCGTCGCGCTCGTGGGGCCGAGCGGCGCGGGCAAGACGACGCTCTTGAACCTTATCCCGCGCTTCTACGACCCGACCGCTGGCCGCATCACCTTCGATGGGCAGGACCTCCGCGCGCTCTCCGTGGCCTCGCTGCGAGGCGCCATCTCCATTGTGGCGCAGGACGTGCAGCTTTTCGGGCGATCGGTCCGGGAGAACATCCGCTACGGGCGGCTCGACGCCACGGACACGGAGGTGGAGGCGGCGGCGCAAGCGGCCAACGCGCACGGCTTCATCACGGCGCTGCCGGGCGGCTACGACGCCGAGGTCGGCGAGGACGGCGTCAAGCTCTCCGGCGGCCAGCGGCAGCGGCTCGCCATCGCCCGCGCGCTCCTGCGCAACCCGGCGGTGCTGCTCCTCGACGAGGCTACGTCGGCGCTCGACGCCGAGAGCGAGGCACTCGTGCAGGAGGCCCTCACGCGGCTCATGCGGGGCCGGACGACGTTCGTGATCGCCCACCGCCTCGCGACCGTCCGCGACGCCGACCGCATCCTCGTGCTCGACCACGGCCAGATCGTAGAGGATGGCACGCACGACGCGTTGGTCGCTCGCGAGGGCCTCTACGCCCGCCTCGCCGCCATGCAGTTCAACGGGACGCAGACCGAAGGAGCACAGCCCGACGGGGCGCTCCTCGGCGGGACTGGGCTGGAGCCCCCAGGCGGCGACGGAGCCTCCGAACCGCTCGGCGTCTGAGCCCTTACCTACGACCTCCTTCCTCAATCTCCGTACGGGCCTCCCTCTCGGTACGGGCGGTTTGCAAACCGCTCCTGCCGAGCGCGATGCTTCGGGAGCCCAGCCGCCCCGCCGTACAACCTTCGACGCGGACGGCCCGCTCGACCGCTCGACGCTGGCACCTACCATACAGACGCAGGCATAGCAAGCGGGGCACGCGAGGAACGACGGGCAACGCCGACACAGGCGAACGGGTGGGGCCGCGTCGTTTACCCGGCTCCTCGTTGCTCTCCGCCCTATCTTCGAGCTTTCCCGATCCGACCGCCGTGCCGATGTCCGACGACGCCCGCGTCCCCGACGAAACGCCCACCGCCTCGCCCGAGGAGTTTCCTCGCGACCCCGACGACCGCGTTCCGTCCACCAACGGCACCGCAAACGGCACCCAGCCCGATGCCCCCAAGGGGGCCTTTGCCAAGTTCCTGGCGTTCGTCGAGTGGCTGGGCAACCTGCTCCCCCACCCCGTCACGCTCTTCGCGCTCTTCGCGCTTGGCGTCGTCCTCATCAGCGGGATCGCGGGTTGGCTGGAGTTGGCAGTCGAGGATCCCCGGCCCGAAGGCGCACGCGGACGCGCCGACGACGGCCTGATCCGCGCCGTCTCGCTCATGACTGGTGAAGGGCTCCGGTTCGTCGTCACGACGCTCGTGACCAACTTCACGGGGTTCGTGCCGCTCGGAACGGTCCTCGTCGCGCTCCTCGGCGTCGGCGTGGCGGAGTATTCGGGGATGCTCTCGGCGCTCATCCGCGGCATCGTGCTCAAGGCTCCCAAGGGCCTCGTCACGATGGCCATCGTGTTCTCGGGCGTGCTCTCCAACACGGCGAGCGAAATGGGCTACGTGGTCCTCGTGCCGCTCGCGGGCGTGATCTTCCTCGCGCTCGGGCGGCATCCGCTGGCAGGCATGGCGGCGGCCTTCGCGGGCGTCTCCGGCGGCTACTCGGCCAACCTTCTCATTGGCACCGTGGACCCGCTCCTGGCGGGCATCACGCAGGAGGCCGCGCAGCTCATCGACCCGGAGTACGAGGTCCACGCGGCGGTGAACTGGTACTTCATGATGATCAGCACCTTTCTCATCACGGGCGTCGGGACGTGGGTGACGGCGAAGATCGTGGAGCCGCGCCTGGGCACCTACGACGACTCAAACGCCGACCCGAGCATCCACGACGAGAACGCGATGGAGCCGCTGAGCGCCAAGGAGGTGAGCGGCCTACGCTGGGCTGGCGTCGCCTCACTCGTGGTCTTCGGCATCCTCGCGCTGCTAGTCGTGCCCGAGAGCGGCGTGCTGCGCAACCCGGAGACGGGCGCGGTACTCAACTCGCCGTTCCTGCGCGGCATCGTGGCGTTCATCTTCGTCGCCTTCCTCATCCCGGGCGCGGTCTACGGCTGGGTCGTCGGCACGGTGCGCTCGGACCGCGACGTGGTCGAGGGCATGGCGCAGGCGATGAGCACGCTTGGGCTCTACATCGTGCTCGTGTTCTTCGCGGCGCAGTTCGTGGCCTTCTTCCGCGAGACGCAGCTCGGCGCGATCCTCGCCGTGACGGGCTCCAACTTCCTCATCGAGGCCAACCTGACGGGACCGCTGGTCTTCATTCCGTTCATCCTAATGTGCTGCTTCGTCAACCTGATGCTCGGGAGCGCGAGCGCGCAGTGGGCCGTCACCGCGCCCATCTTCGTGCCGATGCTGATGCTGATCGGCTACAGCCCGGAGGTCATCCAGGCGGCCTACCGCATCGGCGACTCGACGACCAACATCATCACGCCGATGATGAGCTACTTTGGGCTCATCCTGGCGTTTGCCGCGAAGTACGACCGCAAGATGGGCATCGGCACCATCATCGCGACGATGCTGCCCTACTCGATCTTCTTCCTGGTCGGGTGGATCATCCTGTTCTACGTCTGGGTGTTCATGCTCGGCATGCCGGTCGGCCCGGAAGCGCCGACGTTCTACACGCCGTAGCGCCCTCGGCCTGCGGTCTCTCCTGTTCTCTGCCGCCCCTGCGATGCCGGGTCCTGCCCTGCCGGTCGTCGACGAGCGCGCCATCCGCGTGCTGCACGAGCTGTGGATGCGCGCCGAGATCGCGGGCGACCTGGACACGCTGCTCGGGTGCTGCACGCCCGACGTGTGCTGGATCGCAAACGACGGCACCGACATCGGCATCGGGTACGACGCGGGGCGGCGGCTCTTCACCTCGGAGCTGCGCCTGCTCGACCTCCAGACGACGATCACGGACCTCTACGGCGCGGACGGCCTCGCCTACAAGTCGTGCCGCTACGAGGCCCGCCACGTATGCCCACAGGGCACGCAGACGACGAGCCACGGCACGCACCTCTGGATCTTGCACCAGCGTCGCGAGGGCTGGCGCGTCTCGCTGGTGACGTGGAGCGACGCGCAGGAGGAATGACGGCCGAGAGGGCCCAAAAGGTGACCGTCAGGCCTCGCACGAGTCCCCCGCTGATGCCTACACTCTGGCGGTTCCTCGCCTCACCTCGTACGGCTTCATGATTCGCCTTACCTTCGCGCTCCTTGCCTGCCTGCTCCCCGTCGCGGCGACCGCCCAGTTCACCGACGACTTCGCCGACGGCGACTTCACGAGCAATCCCGCCTGGACGGGCGACACGGAGCGCTTCGCCGTCGTCCCGTTCGAGGCGGACTTCGTGCTCCGCTCCGACGGGCTCGCCGAGAGCGACACCATCGCGCTCGCGACGCCAAGCACGACGGCGTTCGGGACCTGGCGCTTCCGCTTTCGCTTCGAAGACAACCTCACCACGGGCAAGGGGACCCGCGTCTATCTCGTCGCGAACACCGACGACCTCAAGGGCGAGGTCCAGGGCTACTACGTCCAGATCGGGACCAACAACAGCGACGAGATCCGGCTCTACCGGCAAGACGGCGCCGCGACGGACCGCACCGAACTCGGCGATGGCCTTGCTGACCTGGTGACGGGTGATGCGGGCGACGTGGTCGTGGAGGTCACGCGCGACGGACTCGGACTATGGACAGTCAGCGCCAACCCCGACGCGGCGGGCCCGAGCTTCACCGCCACGGACGACACGTACGCCGCCAGCACCCATGTCGGGATCTGGCTCAAGCACACCGCGGCGGCCGGGCAAGCGTTTTTCTGGGACGACATCGAGGCCTCCCCGTCGTTGACTGACACCACCCCGCCGCGCGTCGAGCAGGTGCTGACCGAAAACCCGACCTCGCTGCTCGTGCTGTTCTCGGAGAGCCTCAGCGCCGCGCCCGCCAGCGGGTTCGTAGTGGACGGTGTGATCGTCCCCGCGTCTGCCACCATTGCGGGCGCTAGCGATACGGCGGTTCGTTTGTCGTTCGCCGAGCCGTTTCCCAACGGCGACTATACCCTTGCCGTCAGCGATGTAGCCGACCTCGCTGGCAACGTGATCGCGCCCAATACGGAAGTCCCGTTCGCCGTCGCGTTCGACGCGGAGCCGCCTGTGCTCGTGAGCGCCAACGCAGAGGACCCCCTGCGTGTCGACGTGCGGTTCAGCGAACCCGTCGCAGAGCCCGACGCCGCAGCGTTCGAGATCGACGGCGGGATCGGCGCACCCGTGATGGTCGAGCCGCTGCTGGGCGGCGACAACCGCGACTGGGGCCTCATCCTAGCCACACCGCTCGCGGACAACACTGCGTACGTCCTCACCGCCCGTGGTATCGAAGACCTCGCGGGCAACGTGCAGCCGGAGACCTCGGTGGCGTTCTTCTTCGGGACGCCTGCAGTCCCGGCACCGGGCGATATCGTGGTGAACGAGGTCATGTATGATCCGCCGTCAGACGCTTCGGATGAATACGTGGAGCTCTTCAACCGCACCGAGCGCGCGTTTGACCTCAGCCAGTTTGTGCTCGCCGATGCCACGGCTGCCTCGCGCATCGCCGATGCCCCGACGTTCCTGCTGCCCGGTGGCTACGCGGTCCTCGTGCGCGACAGCGCGGCATTCGCTGCAGCCTTTCCCGCTGTGCCGTTTGTCGAGGTGGCGCCGTGGCGGGCGCTCAACAACGGCGGCGATGAAGTGACACTTCTCTTTCAACCCACTGACGACGACGCGCCCGTCGAGATCGACCAGGTGCCCTACCAGTCGAGTTGGGGCGGCATGGACGCGGCGCTCGAACGCATCGACCCCGAGGGGCCGTCCACGTCCGCGAGCAACTTCGCCACAACGACCGACCCGCGCGGTGGGACGCCGGGCGCGCAGAACAGCACCTTCGCAC
>JBCCRG010000255.1:0-5753 GCA_039208155.1 Bacteroidota bacterium
GACGTGCCCACCGAGGCGACGCTGATGCCCGTCGCGAAGCGCAAGCTGCTCCACTACCTCGCCTCCGGCGGACCGCTCGGGCAGGCCTGAGTAGGAAGGCAGAAGTTCGAAGGGAGAAGTGCGAAGTGATACCCAGTCCGTTTGGTGGGGTGCGGCCTGGGAGACCGATAGCTGACAGCCGACCGCCCCAATCGGGCCTCGGTGCTCTGGATCGGTCGCAGATCTGCTCCTGGATTTGGTATAGCGTGGCGGTGCGGGAGAAGGCCTAGACATAGTGGGCCTAGGTCGGGTAGATTCCGGGGCTTCGGAACGCAGAGGCCGCTCGTGGCTTCTCACCTTTCCGCCCTTCACCCTAGTTCCGGCGTCCCTCCGTGACCGTCTCCCGTCTTCCCGCTGGCGTGCGGTGCCGCGCTGAGGCACGCCCTGGAGCCAGGCTGCGCGTCCGGGCGGGCCTGCTTGTCCGGGCGATAGTGGCTGTGGCGCTCGGCCTGGGACTGGCGCACGCTCCGGCGGTGGCGCAGCGCGCGGTGGCCGACACGAGCGGCTTCGCGGAGGTGCGTGCCCTGCTCAGTCCACAGACATCACCTGGGACGCTGGGTGCCGAGGGGGACCCTGACGCGGCGCTCGACCGGGCCGAGGCGCTACTGCCGACGCTACTGGCAGGACGTGATCGCGTGGCGGCGTCCGAGGCGCTGGTGCTGCTCGGCCAGGTCCACCGGGCTAGGGGAGCCTATGCCGAGGCGCTCACCGCGGCCGAGCGCGCCCAACTCTTCGCCGACCAGAGCGGCGAGACGCTCACGCAGGGGCGGGCCTACCGCGACCTCGGTGAGGCCTTGCGCAGCCTGGAGCGCTACGATGGGGCCGCCGTCCACTTTGGGGCTGCGGCGCAGTTCTACGAGGAGGCGGACGAGCCCGTCGCCCAGGCGGCGATGCTGCGTGCCCAGAGCCGCGCCTATCTCCTGGCCGAGCGCACCGAGCAGGCCCGCACGGCCGCCCTCGCCAGCGTGCGGCTGGCCGAGCGCGCGGGGCTGCGGCCCGAGCAGGCCGAGGGCCTCCGGCTCGTCGCCGCCCTCGCGGCGCAGCAGGGCGACTATGCCACCGCCTACGAGACGCTGAACGACGCCGAGGCGCTTCAGGCGGCCCAACTCGAAGACGGCATCGCCGCACAGCGCACCGACCTGGAGCAGAGCTTGCTCGCTGCGCTGGCGCTCCGCGAGGCCGAGCGCACCCGCACCGACGAGCGGGTGCGCGACTTCATCGCGGCCGAGCAACTTCGGTGGCGTCGGCAGGCGGCCCTCGGCATCGGCGCGCTCACGCTGGGCGCGGTCGGGATCGCGCTCCTGGTGTGGGGGAGCGGCGTGTGGCGTCGGCAGCGTCAGCACGTCGAGGTGCGTCGCCGTCAGCGGGCGCGCGCGCGGGAGCGCCAGGCGCGTGGCTTGCCCCCCATTCAAGAGCCTTCGGCGTCGAAGAGCCCGGTGCCGTCTTCGCCTGGAGCGCAGGCTGACGTCCCGCCGTCCACGGTGGCGGCGCTACCAGACCCGATGCCTCCTGGTGCACCGCTACCCAGCAGTTCGCCGCGTGCAGCACCGTCCGACAGCGACAGTCCACACACCGTCACTCCCGTCGATGCAGAACCCGCCTTTGCGGCTGGGCCTGCCTTCGAGGCTGAGCCGCCGTTGGAAGATGTGGCCGTCGTCCCAAGCACCCCCGGCGTGTCCCCCCGCGACGAGGAGGCCGGCCCCCCCGACACGCCCACGCGTGCGCCCGTGACGCTGGACGCGGCCGAGCGCCAGCGGATCGCCGCCGCTGCCGCCATGGCCCCCGAGGGCTTCTCCGCGCGCCAGCAGGGGCCCTCGCTGGAGGGCCTCGCCGAGACCGAGGAGACGGGCCTCGCCCTCGCGGCGCTGCTGCTCGACCAGCAACTCGGCACGTTCTCCGGCGACGGCATCGCGGTGGTGGACCGGGGCCGGGTGCAGGGCCGCGCCGAGGTGCTGCGCATGCTCCGCCACCGCGTCCTCCGGCAGGGCGTCGAGGTGGACATGCAGGGCTTCGGCGAGGCGCTGCGGGACTACGTGCTGCTGCGGCGCGGCAGCCTCGCCACCGGCATCGAGATCGCCGTCGAGGCGCCGGTGGCGGTGCGGGTGCGCCACGCCGCGCCGCTTGGCCTCATCGCCTATGAGTTGCTCATCAACGCCGTCGAGCATGCCTTCGTGGGGCGGCGAAGCGGGCGCATCGACGTGCAGGTGCGCCGGAACGCGACGCACGTGACGCTGACCATCACCGACGACGGCCGTGGGTTGCCACCGGGGTTCAGCCTGGAGCGCTCCGGCGGGGAGGGCCTCACCTTCGTGCGGTCGCTGGCGGGTTTCCTGCGCGCGGCCGTGGAGGTGCGCAGCCGTACCGGGACGCGGTGGAGCGTCCACGTGCCGCTAACCACCCCGGTGCAGCCTACAATGGAGGGCGTGCATTGAACGCGGTGGGTGTCTCAGATTAAGACAACATGATGAAAGCGCTTGCGTGGTCCGCGCACGACGTTGTAGGTTGATGCTTTACTTTCGGGCTGCGGAGCCCGTTTCCCCTCTGTCGCACACACGACTCCGCTTCCATGCGCGCATTGGTTTTTTTCTTCGGCCTGTCCCTGGCCGCGTCTCTCCCCACAACGACGGCACAGGCGCAGTCCCTACCTGACTGGGCAGCCCCGTCGGCTGCACCGAGCACCGAATCGTTTCAGGCCCCTATGGAACCTCTCGAGTCTACGCCCAGCCCACCTGGCGTGCCTATCGATGGCGGTCTCGGTCTTCTGGCACTCGCGGGTGCTGGCTACGCTGCGCGGAAGTTGCGTCACCGCTAGCTTTACAATGGGGGTACATACAAGTGGCTCCCCCTTCCCCTAGTTCCTAACGTAGTCAGGTTGCTAGGATTAACACGTGCTTCCTCGCCCTATCCCTTCTAGATCCGTCAATTCTCCAACGTGACTAACGACTCTTTAGATAGAAAAAATGAACTCGTTTAGACTTTTTGCCCTGCTCTTTCCGCTCTTCCTTTCGCTTCCCGCATTCTCCCAGGAAACCGGAATATTTCAAACTTACGTGGTGTTAGACCAGGGAAGTGGAGGCGGTAATCAGTTTCTTGCTGGTGGGGCCAACGCGGATGGTGGAGATCCGTACACCGCTGCCACGTTTATGACGTTCAGCCCCGGAGAGTCGTTCTTGCTGAATGGTGGGGAGGTTAAAACGTTCAAGAACAATGGGGGCGATGTCTTCTCAGCATCGGTGTTCTATCGGGTCTACCCAACTGGCTCCCCCTCAGGAAGCTTCCTCGAGCTGAGTCTCCCGTTCGAGAGTAACCTGTCTAATCCAGGTGACCAGAGGTGGCAGGAGGTAAGTGCTGGGATAGATCTTGTGCCGCTGTGTGGCGCGAATCTCACTTGTACCCTGGAGATATTTTGGAGGATAACCACAAGTTTGGGCGATCGTTTCGACAGTGCCGGTGGATCAAACTTCGCCAACTCGTTCTCCACAACTCCGTGCGTGGGCGCTACTGATCCATGTGCTGAGTCTTCCACTACCGAGGGCTGGCGGATGCTCTCCGCGCCTGGCACCGGCCTGCAAGTGAATGACCTCGCTGGTGTCAATCTCGTGCGAGGCGTCGAAGACAGTTCGCCGCCGAACATCTTCACTTCGTACGGTGGCAACCAGACCTCCGGCGGAAACGACGGCTATGGCACTCCTGCCAGCGGCAACACCCAACTGAACCCCGGCGAGGGCTTCTTCTGGTATTTCTTCGATAGCAGCAACCCGCGCGATCTCAGCGCCGGTGAACTCGCTAGCGTACAGCCTCTTCCGATTGCCGTCACAGCAGCCGTAAGCGCGCTCTCGGCGGACAGAGACGTCGACTTTCCAGCGCGCGATCCCATTGCGGGCGATGACGCCTTCTACCTCGCGGGCAACCCGTTCGACTCTGACTTCGACTTGGGCGGCATCTCAGTGACCACAGGCCAGACCGTGCAGGATGTTGTTCAGATCTGGGATCCGGCCGGTGCCGATACAGGCGAGCCTGGCAACATCGGGCCAGGCGGTTACATCTCCTACTCGCGCTCAGGTGCCAATAGCAACCCGCGGGTAGTGACACCCTGGCAAGGCTTCTGGCTAGAGATCACCGACGGGCCGTCGCCTCCTGGCAACACCTCGAACGCTGCAGTCACAGTGCGCTATGCCTTCAACAGTGCAGGCCAAACTGGCGGTAACTTCGTCGGGCGTCAGGCCGCTTCGAACGGTTTCAAGTTAGAGATGCTTGGCACGAGCACCGACGGTCAGCGCATTCGCAACGAGGTGTCGCTGCTCTTTCACGACGAGGCCGCCGATGGCTGGGACCGCTTCGACGGCTCCTCGCCGGGCTCCTTCGGCACACCGTTCGTCCTCGCGGGCCTGATCGGCCAGCGTGGCGACGAGCCCGACGCCTGGAAGTACCAGGACTCCCGCCCGCTGCTCACCGAGGGCACGCAGACATTCCGCCTCGCCTACACGGGCTTTGGCGTGGAGCCCGCCTACGAGTTCGCATGGCCGTCGCTCGACAACGTTCCGGCAGAGTGGGCGCTCACGCTGCGCGACCTGATGACGGGCACTGAGATTGACATGCGCACGCAGCCGAGCTACGCCTTCGAGGCGATGGAGGGCGAGCCCGAGACGCGCTTCGAGGTCGTCGTGATGGCCAATCCGGTCGCCAACACCGACGACGCGCTGCCGAGCGGCTTCGCGGTGGGCGAGGCATACCCGAACCCGACGGCCACAGCGGCAACGCTGGGCGTGACGGTAGCTGAGGCGCAGGAAGTCGAAGTGACAGTGTACGATGTGCTGGGCCGGGTCGTGCTAGCAGACGCAGTGGCGCTGCGTGCCGGTGCGGAGGAGCAGATCGAGGTTGGCGTAGCTGGGCTGCCTGCAGGCACGTACGTGGTGCGGCTGGCGGGCGAGGCGTTCGCAGCGACGCGGCGGCTCACGGTCGTGCGCTAGCACGATCCCCCCAGAAACGCTCTGAGCGGGGCGCGCGGCTACGGCGGCGCGCCCCGCGCGCGTTGGTACGGTCCGCCACGGGAGACGCGAGGTGGGCATGGTTTCTGCGATGGAGGGGGCTTGCGCCGCTATCGCACGGCTGCTGGGTCCCGAGTAGGATGCCTCGGAACCCACCAGGCCGAAAACGTGCCGATGCGGGCGCCCCAAGCCCTGCACGCCCTCGACGCTTCAACCCATGCGTTCCCTCCGCCTCGCCTGCCTACTCGCCCTTGTCGCCGTGCCCGTCGCTGGGGCGCAGTCGCTGCCCGACTGGGCCGCGCCCCAGCCGTATGCCCCGGCCCCCGACCCCGAGCCGCTCGGTGCCGGGCCACAGATACCCGGTGCCCCCGCCCCGGCAGGCCCCGCCTCCGTCCCCATCGACGGCGGCCTCGGTCTGCTCGCGCTCGCCGGGGCAGGCTATGCCGCCCGCCGCCTCCACCAGCAGCGTGCGGACTGACGGTGCGTCCGGCTGGGGGCTCTCAGCCGTCGGCGCTTGGATGCCTAGGCTGTACCGGCGCACCCGGACCTGACGCAGTACCCGCGCCCCTTTTGGGGTGCTAGGCACCGCTGCGACGGGAGGCCGGGGTGAAGTGCTCTCTGGTAAAGTCAAGTCTCAGCGGGCGATAGCTGGCAGAACTTCGTGCCGTCGAAGGCCGCGTCGTGCTTGAGCATCCCGTAGAGCGCGTGCAACAGCTTCCGCATCAC
>JBCCRG010000256.1:0-5752 GCA_039208155.1 Bacteroidota bacterium
ACGGGTCTCGCGCGGATTCCCGGAGCTTTCGCAGCCGACTGGTGCGAAGCCTGTATTTTCACGGTCGCCCCCTGTCCAGCATATCGCTTCTCTCACCTTCCCCCGTCCTACACATGAACCGCACTTTTTTGGTCGCGCTCGTCGCTGCTCTCTTCTGGGCAGGCTGCGGCACGACCGCTCCCGCCGCGTCGTCGCCCGACGAGATGGCTGAGGAGGCCGCGAACACCGTCGAAGCGTCTGCTGAGGCCGCAGCCGAGGCGCCGCAGGCCGCCGTCGAAGAGATGGCTGCTACGATGGACGATATGGCCGCGAGCATGGCCGACGCGCCGCTCTCGTTCGACCCCGACACCGTTCAGGCCGGCGCGTTCGACAACGGCAAGATGTTCACGCTCGACAACCCGCCGCTCGACTACTTCCGCGAAGCGTATGACTTCGCGCCCGACGACGCGTGGTTCGAGAAGGCCCGCCTTGGTGCGGTCCGCTTCCCGAACTGCTCGGGCTCGTTCGTCTCGCCGCACGGCCTGATGCTGACCAACCACCACTGCGCCCGCGCGAGCATCACGGAAGCCTCGCGCGACGGCGAGGACCTGCCGTTCCTGGGTTTCCACGCGACCTCGCTGGACGAGGAGCGTCCCGTAGACTACGCCGCCGAGCAGCTCATCGAGATCATCGACGTGACGGACGAGGTGCAGGCGGCTGCCGAGGCGGCCGAGGGCGACCAGGCCCGCAGCGCCGCTCGCGACGAAGCTATCGGCGCCATCGAGACGCGCATGGCCGAGGAACGCGGGGGCGAGGACGCTGGCATCCGCGCGCAGGTCATCACGCTCTACGCAGGCGGCCAGTTCAAGGCGTACATCTTCAAGCGCTACGACGACGTTCGCCTCGTCTTCGCACCGGAGGATCGTCTCGGCAAGTTCGGCGGCGACCCTGACAACTTCACCTACCCGCGCTACAGCCTCGACTTCGCGCTCTTCCGCGCCTACGACGACGACGGCGCGCCGTTGGAGACCCCGACCTACTTCCAGTGGTCCGAGAACGGCTCCGCCGAGGGCGACCTGGTCTTCGTGATCGGCAACCCGGGTTCAACGTCGCGCCTGCAGACGGTCAGCGAGCTGCTCTTCCGCCGCGACCATACCGAGCCTGCGATCCTCCGCCTGCTCGCGACCCGTGAGGTGGCCCTCAAGGCGTTCGTTGATGCGAACCCAGACGACCCGGCGACGCCTGAGCTTCGCGACAGCTACCTCTCGGCTGCCAACGGGCGCAAGGCCTACACCGGCCGCCTGGAAGGCCTGCAGGACCCCTATATCATCGCACGCCGCCGCGCGGCCGAGAACGACTTCAAGGCCGCGATCATGGAGAATCCGGCGCTGGCCGAAGAATACATCGGCCTCTTCGATGACATCGCCGCCAACCGCGAGGCCGCGAAGGCAGGGGCTCCGCTCTTCGGCGCGCTCCTCGCCATCACGAGCCCCACGTACGGCTCGCAGACGATGCGCCGCGCGCTGCTGACCTTCTTCTACGCGTCGCAGAAGGCAGGCGGCGTGCCGGAGGAAAACCTCGCGGGGCTGAAAAACAACATCCTCTCGGAGGACATTCCGACCGACCTCGACCGGATGATGGTAGAGGCGCGCTTGAACGACCTCGTCTTCTATCTCGGTGAGGACGACGACCTGACGCAGCTCGCCCTCGGCGGTATGACTCCGGCTGATCGGGCAGCGATGCTCGTCGAGAACTCGGCCTTCGCCGACTCCTCAGCGACGGCCGAGCTCCTTGCCAGCGACGATATCCTCGGTGCAGACGACCCCGCGCTTACGATCATCCAGGGCCTCGCCCCGCAGTTCGGGATGATGCAGCAGATGCAGAGCCAGTCCGGTGCACAGCTCGAAGAGCTGTCGAGCCGCCTCGCGCGGGCCCGCTTCGAGGTGTACGGCGAGTCGATCCCGCCAGATGCCACGTTCTCGCTCCGCATCTCGGACGGCGTCGTGAAGGGCTATGAGTACAACGGCACCATCGCCCCGGCGTACACGACGATGTTCGGGCTCTACGACCACTTCCACTCGTACTGCGACGCCGACGGCACCGCGAAGGATGACCTCTTCACCGCCATCGACGGCGCGGCTGCCTGCGACTGGGACCTCCCCGACGTCTGGCTCGACCCGCCCGCCGGGTTCGACTACAACACCCCGATGAACTTCGTCTCGACGAACGACATCATCGGCGGCAACTCGGGCTCGCCGGTGCTGAGCCGCGACCTCGAGATCGTCGGTGTGGCCTTCGACGGCAACATCTCCAGCCTGCCGGGTGACTACATCTTCGACGACACCTTCAACCGCACCGTGTCGGTCGACTCGCGCGGCATGATGGAATCCATGCGCGACATCTACCAGGCCGAGCGCCTCGTGGATGAGCTCATGAACGGCACGGCCCCCGAGTAGGGACCGCCATCGTGCTCAGGCACGCAGGGGCGGCTCGCGACGAGTCGCCCCTGTTTTATTTCGCAGCCTCGAACGTGCGCACGAGCGCAGGCAGCACGCCTGCGAGGTCCTCGACGCCTGCGAGCATCCCCGCATGCGGTCCGATGGCGATAAGCGGAACGGGATGCCGGGTGTGGCTCTTCGTCCCCAGGTCCTCGATGTTGCCGTGGTCGCTGGAGACGACGAGCAGCACGTCGTCGGGAAGCGCGTCGAGGAGCGCGCCGAGGAACCGGTCGAGACTCGTGAGAAGCGTACGGGCGCGGTCAGGGTCCTGCGCGTGGCCGACCTTGTCGGTGAGCCAGAACTCGAAGAGTGTGACGCGGTGCGCGGAGGCGAGCCCGACGAGGTCATGTGCGGCCTCCGCCTCGGACCGCGTCGGGAGCGACTGGCCGGGCCAGCCGACTCCTGTGAGGTCGGCGAACAGCGCCTCGTGCCGTTCCAATTCGTCGGCTCGGCGCAGCTGGACGCCGGACGCATAGCAGCAGAGCGACGTCACCGTCCAGCGCTTCCGCTTCCGCATCACCTCGAAGAAGCGCGTCGGATAGGCGTTCGCGAACGCGCACACGGCGTCCGCGGGTTGGTCCGTGGCGAGCGCGCGGTGGAGCGTCGCGAACAGGTTGTGCTCGCGCAGAACCGGCTTCGAGGTCGAATGCGGGTAGGGGCCGTAGTGGCGGCCCGCGAGCGCGGCGCAGTTCACGCCCGAGAAGAGCGTCGCCTGGCCCGTTCCGCTCTGCGGCAGTCCGTCCACGCCGAGGTTGGCATCGATCGAACGGAAGACGTGACGTTCGGCGTCCAGAACCGGAGCCGCGTCTGTCCAGGCGTGCCCGCCCGCCAGGCGCGCGAAGGCAGGCAGCGCGTTGGTGGCGAGCGGGTTGTCCGCCGTGGCCGGACCCAGGCCGACGCCGTCGAGGAAGACGAAGAGGAGGCGTGGGAGGAGAGCCATCGTGCGCGTCGTCTTACGATTCCGACGGGGGCGAGGCGGCCGCCACCACCCAGTCGAAGTCCACGGGCCGTTCGAGGCGGTGCACCCGCTCGGGGAGCGGAAGCGCACCGGGACCCGACCCGGCGACGCCGAACACGGGCCGGTCGGCGTCGAGGGCCCACGCGAGCGCCTTCGCCTCAGGGCTTCCCGTCTGCGGCTCAACGGCCACCACCGCCGCCGCCAGCGCGGCTTGCACGACGGCACGTTCGCGGTCGTCATGGGGATACGGGCCGTGGTGCATATCGAACGGCGCGCACACGAGTCCTTGCGCCCCTACGATGGCGCTGGCATGGGGGCGGATCGAGGGCGTCAGCTTCGCGAGGCCGCTCGCAGCGATCATGATCGACGGGTGCCGCTGCGCATAGCAGAGCTTGTGCATCACCACGTCGAAGCCGTCGGCCGCCCCGGCGATAACCGAAACGTGGGCATCCATGAGACGCCGGACAAGCGCCTGCGCCTGCTCGAAGGCCGGGCCCGAGAGCCCAGCCCGCCCGAGGATGGCCACCGTGGGCTGAGCGAGGAGAGCGGAGATCCCGTAGCTGTAGAGCGCGACAGGCCGATCCGACCGGTCGAGCGCATCGAGCCGTGTGGGCCAGCCCTCGGCGGCGGGCGTCCACACGCGCACGTGGCGGCTGGTGTGGATGCGGAGCGCCTGCTGCGCCTCTTCCAGGCGCGGTGCCATCGCGTCCTCGTCGAAGAGCCGCGCGACCAAGTCGCTGGCCTTGGCGACGCCCTTCAGGCGGACGAGGACCTGCTCGCGCGGCGTCGCCAGGAGCGCCTCGTACGTCGGGAAGTGAGCGAGCAGCCGGTGTGTGGTCACCCGCCCAACGCCGTCGAGGCGGAGCAGCGCAAGCGCGAAGGCCGTGGAGGAAGACACAGAAAAATGGGCGTGGAGGGAGCGATGCGACGAGCAATAGCAACGCGGGAAGCTACGTGCGCGTGCCGAAAGCGAGGGGTAAAAGGGTAACGTTCGCGCCGGACGGTCGATGCGGACCCGGTCCCAGGAAGCGGAGAGGCCGGGCATCGGCGCTTGGCACCGCCTTTGAGGGCTCACCTGGAACCACTCGCTGCGTACCCCTACCGCCATGTCCGACGCGCTTTCCGTCCTCCTCGTCCCCGATGCGGACGAGACCACTCGTCAGGTATTGACCGCGCTGCGCAACGCCGCGCTTGCCGCTGACGGCCCGGCCACGCTCTCCGAAAGCGAAGACGCTTCCGAAAGCAGTGACGCAAGCCCCACGATGCTGCTCCGGTGGGGTCGCCGCGACGACGCATCGATCCGGTTGGGCGACGACCTCCGCCCGGTGCGTGCCGACGACGGGCGGGTCCTCTACTACGAGAGCACCCTCAGCGAGACAGCACCGACAGCCTCAGCCGAGCCCGCTGACGAATCCCTCGCTGACAATTCCCTCGTAGCTCCGCTGCTCGCATTCGTTGCTGCAGCCGAGCAGGCGAGAAGCCGCGCAGACGCGTGCCAGGCCGCCGTGGTCGCTGCCAAACGGGTACTCGGAGCTGACCTCGTCTTCGTACTCATGCAGGCGGAGACAGGCGTAGCCGTCGAGGCGGCCTCGTTCGGATTTGCGGCGGAGACGCGCGCGCAGCTCAGCGAGGCTACGGCCTGGACGACCTATCGCTTGCCGCGCATCTCCACGGCCATCTCGGCACTTGGGCGGGAGACCGACGCCCTCGCTCCCGACATCGTCCGGGCATCGATGGAGCAGGAGGGGATGGTGTCGGCCATCGCGCTCCCACTTATGCATCGGCACCTCCCGGTGGGCGTCATCTGGGCGTTCTTCGCGGAGCCGCAACGCTTCGACGTGGCGGCTCGGCAGCGCGGCGGGCTGCTAGCACACCACCTCGCTGGGACCCTCGTACACGTCCACGAGCGTGCGCAGGCATCGGCAGGAAGCTCGGAAGCACTGACGCGTGCGAACGAGGCGACGCCACGCCCTGACGAAAGCGCGCCGCCGCCGCTCCCCGTCAAGACGCTGCTCGGCCTCGCCGCGGCGGCCGCCTACGGCATCGAGCGGGCCGATGAGGAATCCTGGCGTGTGGCCTGGGTCACAAAGTCGCTTCGGGGCGTGCTGGGCGTGTCCGAGGACGCCGAACTCGATCTCGACGCGATCACCGCGGCCTTTGCCGAGGACGACCGCGCCGCGCTGCAGGCAGCCTACGCCTCGCTCGACATTGGCGCATCGACGCGTTTGGAGCACCCGATCACCCTGGCTACGGGCGAAGCCCGACGGGTCCGTCACGCACTGCAACGCGTTCGCGAAGACGGGCGCGATCAGGTGCT
>JBCCRG010000257.1:0-5712 GCA_039208155.1 Bacteroidota bacterium
CAGCCACGCCGCGCCCTTATCGAGCAGCTTGTCGACCTCGTCCTCACCGACGTAGTAGTGCTTAGCGCCGTCGAGGACCGGGATGAGCACGTAGAGGTGCGAGAGCAGGTCGGCGAGCCGGACGGTGTGGCGGAGCGTGACGGTGAAGTACGGGCTGTCGCCCCACTGCGGAAACGTCTCGTCGAGCAGATACCCCGTCGCCTCGACCTCGTAGCCGAGCGGCTTAAAGAGGCGGCGGAGCACGTCGGCCCCGCCGTGGCACGGCACCACGGCCAGCCGCGCCTCCAGCGGGATCGGCGTCTCTGCGAGTGCTGGGCGGTCCTTGCAGCGGCCACCCATCGCCGTGCCGAACACCTTCGAGAGCGCCACGCTCAGAAACGACGAGGCAACGTACGGGCGGTCGTTGACATACTGCGCCAGCGTTGCCCCTTGCCCCCGCACGAGCCCGATGGGGTCCACGTCGAGCAGCAAGGCTGCTGTGCAGCGTGCGTCGCCCACCTCGGGGTAGAACACGTGCGCCTGCCCGAACGGGAGGTCGAACGTCTGCACCCGCGCGGGGTGTTTGTGGAGGAGGTACCCTAGGTCCGTCGCCGGGCTGTGGGTCGTCGTGAGGGTCAGGAGCATCGTTGGAACACAAAAAAGCGGTGCGACATCGCTGCCGCACCGCTTGGCTACGAGAGCATGTTGGGGGCTGCTAGGCCGTTTCGAGGGCGTTGTTGAGAACATCTGGAGGGCTCATGCAAACAGGGCAGTCTGGGCATGCACGTGCTGCACAATGTCGCCGGTCAGTCCTGGCAGCGGAGTCGCACCCAATTCCTTCGGCTCGATCTTGAGCAGCCCCCCGCCGTAGGTGCGTCCATGGCGCTGGAGCAACTCCTCGCCGACCTGATTGAGCGCCTCCCACAACATCTCTTCGAGTTCAGGGTCGGATTGCATCGCCTGTTCCAGCGCGCCCTTCGGATAGAGGTTGAGGTAGACATTGGTTGCGACCGCCTCAGAGCGGTTGTGGAAGAAACGCAACGGGGGCGTTCCCTTCGCAGACCCCCGCCCCATGTAGGAGCACAGGAAGCGAGCCGGGGCGCGTTCCTCCTGGCTGTACCACGGACTCCGTTTGCGGCAGAGGTAGCGCTCCGAGATGCCCTCGGCCACACCCTCCTGCAGATATGCCCACAGTGCCGGGTAGTCGCGCTCGACTTCGCGCTCTGGAAGCCTACAGTGGAGGAGGAAACGACGACGCCCCACGAGGGGCCATCCCGCCGCATCCCGCCTGATGATCGGGTCGGGGAGGTAGCGCGGGCTAGGAAGAGCTGGGCGGAAGAACGTCCACGGAAGCCCCCGTCGCTCGATCTCGTCTTCTGCCAGGAGGAAGAACTGGTTAGCCCCAGTGGCAAGACCCCGCTTGGGACGGAACAGGTCGCGCACGAGCACACTCGACTCGCTCGTGGACGTGCGTGGCGCGAAGAGGCCCGACCATTTCGGGCGCCGACGCAGCTCTGCGACAGTCACCACGCGCTCCTGGCTGGGCTCTGCTAACGAACCGCCGTAGCTGAAACGAACGGTGTGGGCAGGCTTGGGCAGGCATGCCTGGAACCACACAACGGTCGAGGAAACCAGAGCGTCGTCGAACTGGGTGTCCTCTGGGTTGAACTGGTGGATGTGGAGCAGCGTCATGCGGTCAAGGAGGTACTGCCGAAGCGTGCGCCCGTAGTTCACCGAGAGCCATTCGCTGGGAATCAGCCACCCGGCGATCCCCCCCTCGCGCATCCACGGATGGGCGAGGTACATGAAGTGCGCGTACAGCCCTGTCAACCCGCTCGGACGCACACTGGCGCGCTGCTGCGCGATGGCTACCAACCGCTTCTTTTCCTCGGACGCCAGGTGATGATGCCGGACATACGGCGGGTTGCAAATGAGCAGATCGAACCGCTCGCCCTCCGATGCAGGGGCTGGCAACGCGGTGAAGTCGGCCTCGTGCAGCTTTAACGGTGAGTCAGCCCAGAGTTGAGCGGCAGGCTTGCCGTAGTGCGGGTCGATCTCGATGCCGTGGCAACGCCCCAGGCGGTCTGGCGCAAACGTATCGAGGAGGGCCGAGAAGAAGGAGCCGGTCCCGAAGGCTGGGTCGAGGAAGTCGATCGGCGTCTTGCGATCAACCAAGAGTGCCTGAGCCGCTGCGAGGATATCGCGGGCGAGCCTCGGGGGGGTGGCAAACTGACCTAAGATGTTGCGCTCGCTCTGCGTCTTTTCCGCATCAAGGAGCCGCTGGAACGCTTGGCGGCGCTGCTCTGCCTCGGTGACGTAAGCCACTTCAGGCTCCTCCGTTTTGGGAGAAGTTGGAGGTTGGGTGGGCACTGCAGTCCCATCACCGGAGGGGGGCTCGTCGCCAAGCAAAAGCGCGAGGTCGTCGATCCGGTGCTCCCACACCCAGTCGATACCCTCTGCCGCCTCATAGCCGAGATAGGGGGTGTCGAAGTAGCCGCACAGGAACAGCGAAAACTGGACACCGGTGCCGTAGGTCTCGCGCAGTTGTCGCGCTTTCTGCGCCTCCTCTTTGCGCCGCTTGTTCGTGTTCGTGAAGTCCCCAGCCGACTTCGCTTCGACGAACAGCGGTAGGTCCTCGCGCTGCGAGCTACGCGGCTTCACGATGCAATCGACGGCAATGTTGACGCTTTTGCTTCCCGAGTGAACAGGCACGTTGTACAGAAACGAGAACGTGCCTGGCATCATCGTGTCCACCCCCTCGATGGATGACGAAGCGGCAAATCGGTAGCCCCGAGCTTCAAGCCAATCACGTAGCGCTTGCAGTTGGCGCTGTTCCTGGGCGTTGCGAATGATGGGATCCGCAGCAGCGCCACAGAGCCGGTCTGCGAGGATCAGCGCCCCTCGCTGAATACTCTCCTCATTGAACGCATCGGGGTCGTTGAGCCACACGAAGAGATCCCGATCTGCGAGGCGCTCAATGATTTGGCAGATACGCTCGAGTTCCTCATCGGCCTGTGCCTTTGCCATTCGAGGCGGAATGCGAGGAGCATGCTTGCTTGTCTCCTCCATGCTCTTGACCAGATTCGGCGTGACATACGCCAAGCCAATCAGCCGGTCCCGCGCGAGCGGCGGCGAGGTTGCCATTCGCAACATGGGCAAGATCTCAGGATGATCCCGCAGCAACTTCGGCGTGACATCCCGGAGATAATCCGTTTGCTCCAGAGCCTTCTTGACGACGCCAGTCTGCTCGATGCGCTGCTCACGATACGTCTCGGGCGCAAACTGGACGAACCAATGGTTGTAGAAGTCCACAGACTGGAGGACATCGGCCTTCCAGCGGTGGGGCTTGTCCATGTTGACAGCCATGATGACGGGGGCGGTGGGACCAAACGTTGAACAGAATCTACCTGAACAGCAAAGGCGGTGCGACCGCCTACACGGCCTCACCGCCTCACTGTAGAATCGCAGTACTCGGGCCGCAGAGCGGCCTGCCGCTACGCCGTTTCGAGGGCGTTGTTGAGGAACTCGCGGAGGACGTAGTGGAGGATCCCGCCGTGACGGTAGTACTCCACCTCGACCGGCGTGTTGAGCGCCACCACCACGTCGAAGTCGACGACCGTGCCGTCGGCCTTCGTCGCCGTGATCGTGAGCGGCTCGCCAGGCTTCACGTCGTCCGTGACGGGGATGTCGAAGTGCTCGGAGCCATCCAGCCCGTAGGTGTCGAGGCTCTCGCCCTTTTGGAAGAGCAGCGGCAGCACGCCCATCCCGACGAGGTTGGAGCGGTGGATGCGCTCGAAGCTCTGCGCCACCACGGCGCGGATGCCGAGCAGGATCGTGCCCTTGGCCGCCCAGTCGCGGCTGGAGCCCATGCCGTAGTCGTTGCCCGCGAAGACGACCAGCGGCGTGCCGTCGGCCTTGTACTTCATGGCCACGTCGTACATGTAGCCCTGCTCGGCGTCGGGGAGGTAGGTGCTGTGGCCGCCCTCGGTGCCTGGGGCCATGCGGTTGCGCAGGCGGATGTTGGCGAATGTGCCGCGCGTCATCACGCGGTCGTTGCCGCGGCGGCTACCGAACGAGTTGAAGTCCCTCGGCTTGACGCCGCGTGCTTCGAGGAACGCGCCGGCGGGTTCGCCCTGCGGGATCGCGCCGGCCGGGGAGATGTGGTCCGTCGTGACCGAGTCGCCCACCTTGACGAGCGTCCGCGCGCCGTGGATCGGGGCGATCGTCGGGGCCTCGGGCGTCACGTCGAGGAAGAACGGCGGCTCCTGGATGTAGGTGCTCTCGTCGCTCCACTCGAACTGCTCGCCGCCGTTGACCGGCATCGCGTTCCAGCGCGGGTTCGAGTTCTCGATGTCGTCGTACTGCTCGGCGAAGTGCTCGGGCTTGACGGCCTGCGCGATCGTGTCGAGGATCTCCTGCTGGCTGGGCCAGATATCCCGGAGGAAGACGTCGTTGCCGTCGGCGTCCTGGCCGAGCGCGTCGTTCTGGAGGTCGATGTCGACGGTCCCGGCGAGCGCGTAGGCGACGACGAGCGGCGGACTGGCGAGGTAGTTGGCCTTGACGTGGCTGTGGATGCGGCCCTCGAAGTTGCGGTTGCCCGAGAGCACACCCGCCACGATGAGGTCGCCGTCCTCGATGGCGTTCTGGACGGCGTCCGGGAGCGGTCCCGAGTTGCCGATGCAGGTCGTGCAGCCGTAGCCGACGAGGTCGAAGCCGAGCGCGGCGAGGTCGTCGAGGAGGTCCGCCTCCTTGAGGTATTCCGTCACGACGCGGCTGCCGGGGGCGAGGCTCGTCTTGACGTAGGGCTTCACCGTGAGGCCCTTCGCGCGGGCGTTGCGGGCGAGCAGCCCCGCGCCGAGCATCACGCTCGGGTTGGAGGTGTTCGTGCATGACGTGATGGCCGCAATCGCCACGTCGCCGTGGTGCATGTCGAAGGTGCGGCCCTCGTCGTCTGAGTAGCGGCCCGTGTTCGCGAGCGCGTCGTCTTTGAGGCCGAAGCCTTGCGGGCTGGCCGGGCGGGTGAGGCTTTCCTTGAACTCGCGCTGCACGTCGGCGAGCACGATGCGGTCCTGCGGGCGCTTCGGCCCCGACATGCTCGGCTGCACGTCGCCGAGGTCGAGCTCGAGCACGGAGGCGAACTCGGGGTCGGGCGTGTCGTCGGTGCGGAAGAGGCCCTGCAGCTTCATGTAGCGGCCGACCTTCTCGACGAGCTCCGGCGGGCGGGCCGTGCGCGTGAGGAAGTCGAGCGTCTCCTGGTCGATGGGGAAGAAGCCCATCGTCGCGCCGTACTCAGGCGCCATGTTGGCGATGGTGGCGCGGTCGGGGAGGCTCATCGCCGAGAGACCCTGGCCGAAGAACTCGACGAACTTGCCGACGACGCCGTGCTTGCGCAGCATCTGCGTGACGGTGAGCGTGAGGTCGGTCGCCGTGACGCCTTCTCTGAGCTGCCCCTTGAGGCGGAAGCCGACCACTTCCGGCATGAGCATGTAGATCGGCTGGCCGAGCATCGCCGCCTCAGCCTCGATCCCGCCGACGCCCCAGCCGAGCACGCCGAGGCCGTTGATCATCGTCGTGTGGCTGTCGGTGCCCACGAGCGTGTCCGGGTAGACGATGGGCAGGCCCTCGGGCGCTTCTTTTTGGAGGATAGCCCCCGCGATGTACAAGAGGTTTAACTGGTGGGAGATGCCGCGCACGGGCGGGACCACGAAGAAGTTCTCGCACGCGTCCGCGCCC
>JBCCRG010000258.1:0-5694 GCA_039208155.1 Bacteroidota bacterium
CAGCGCGCCGTACGCGACTACCAGCGCGCGTCGAGCGGCCCGGCTACGCTGGGCGAGCTCTCAGGCCTCGCTGCTCTCCGCGACCAGCTCGCGGCCGAGGAGGAAGAGGCGCTGGAGGACTACGAGGACGACGTGTAGTCCACGCAGGCCCTGCCTGAAACGCCAAGAGGCGGCTCCCACACTGGGGGCCGCCGCTTTTTTTGCTGAGCGGAAGCAACGAAGGAACGGTTGATACGTCTGCACTCAATTGTGCTCGCTCTCCTTCGCTTCGACTCTCATGCGCTGGCTCCTGCTCTCCGTTCTCTGCGTCCTTCCGTATGCCACGTATGCGCAGGGCACGACGCCCGAATCACGCTTCGCTGCGCAGGACTACGTCGGCGTCATCGCCTTGCTGGAGGGGCAGGCGCCGACGCCGGAGCGGGCCTACCTGCTTGGGCGGGCGTACCAGGAAGAGTACCAGCACGTCCGTGCGCTGGAGGCATTCGCGCAGGCCGACACGATGGCGGTACGCGTTCTCCGCGCTCAGGCCGTCAGCCACGAGCGCCTCGGTCAGGTCAGTGCTGCCATCGGGGCCTACCGGCGCGCGCTTGACCAGCAGCCCGAGAGCGTGGGGCTGGCGATGGCACTCGCGCGGGTCCACAGCGAGGAGCGGCAGTACGAGGCCGCTCGGTTACTCCTCGAAGGGGCGACCGAGGCCAAGCCGGAGACACCAACGATCCGCGTCGAGTACGCCAAAGCGCTCGTGGCGCTCGACTCGCTCGAAGGGGCCATCGTGCAACTCGAGATCGCGCACCGGCAGGCCCCGACGAGCGTGACGATCCCGTTGTTGCTCAGCCAGGTCTACCTCGCCGATACCAACCCGATCAGCGCCCGCCGTGTCCTCGAACGCGCGCTCGCCGCCGTGGCGGACAACCCGCGCCTCTGGACGCGGCACGGCGCGATCCTCCAGCAGCTCGAAGCCTACGGCGAGGCCGTGGCCGCCTACGGGTTCGCGCTCGTGCTCGGCGACTCCACCGCCGGGACGTGGCGGGGACTTGGCATCAACCGCTACCTCGATGACGACCCGCGTCGGGCCCTCGACGCGCTGCAGTCGTCCTACGCCGCCGACTCCTCGCACGCACGGACCGCGTTCTATCTCGGCCTCGCGCACAAACAACTCGACGCGTTCGAGGAGGCCGAGCGCTGGCTGACCCAGGCCGCGACGCTCTCCGGCCGCACACCCCTCGCCGACATCTACGAGCACCTCGCGGACGCCCAGCGCTTCCAGAACGACTACCGCGCTGCCATCCGTACCGACGAGGTCGTGCTCTTCCTCAGCCCTGGTCGCCTCTCGACGGTGTTCCATCTCGGCGTGCTCTACGACGAGTACTACGCCGACGCAGGTCCTGCTATCCGGCAGTACGAGACCTTCGTGCAGCAAGCGGTGGCGAGCGGCGTTTCGGAGCGCGCCGACGTGCTGGTGATGATGACCTACGCCCAGAACCGCATCCGGGCGCTCCGGGAGACAACGTTCTTCGAGGAACCGTCCAGTGCTTCCGCGCCGCGCGCCGACAGCAGTGGCACCGTCGAGGAGGACGAGCGTTAGAGCGGGGCACCTCTCCCCCCGGCCCTTCTCTGCTCGGTTCTTCTGCTCATGCGTCTCGTCTCCGCGCTCCTCGCGCTGGTTCTCCTTCCCGTCAGTCTCGTCGCCTGCACCAAGATCCCGATCCGCGAGGCGGACGCGTTCCAGAACAAGCGCACCGTCACGCCTGCGACGTTCGACGTGCCGGGCTTCACGCTCACCACGCACCGCATCCCGCTCGCGGATACGGCAATCCCGGACTCGCTCGCTGCCGACAGCCTCGCGCTCGACGCCTGGTTCATGCGCCATGACGACGCGCGGGGCACCGTGCTCTACTTCGGCGGCCAGGGCTTCCTCCTGGTCACCTTCGCTGACTTCATCGAGGCGATGGCGCAGCACCGCGTCAACCTGCTCATGGTCGACTACCGAGGCTATGGCATGAGCGACGGGACGCCGACGGTCGCCGGGCTGAAGGCGGATGGACTTGCCGTCTACGACTACGTCCGCACTCTCGACGGGGTGGATGCCGAGCGGCTCATCCTCCACGGCCACTCGATGGGGACGTTCATGGCGACGTACGTGGCGCAGGAAGCCGCGCAATCACCCGCGGGACTCCTCCTCGAAAGCCCCGTCACGACCGTCGAAGGCCTGACCGGGGCGCTCGTCCCAGCGCTCCTGAAGCCGCTAGTCTCGTTCGACATCGACCCCGCGTTGCAGGACGAGGACAACCCCGCGCGCGTCGCGGGCCTCACGATGCCAACGCTCGTGATCGTTGGAAGCGAGGACAACATCACGCCCCCAAAGCTCGCCGAGGCCGTCCACGAGGCGTCCGCCGGGCAGCCGAAGCGGATCGTCGAGGTCGAGGGCGGCGGGCACAACGGCCTGGAGGCCTACGATGCCTTCCACGCGGCGCTAGCCGACTTCTACGCCACGGTGTTCGGCGGCTAGCCCACTTCGAGCAGCAGCGCCGTCATCCATAGTACGAGTCCCGCGCGTAGCGTCCAGGCGACGGTGCGAATCCAGTTCGTGCTCACCAGCCGCGCGTGCGCCTCGGCATCGAAGCCCGCCGCGAGCGTGCTGTGGAGCGGGACTTGGATAAGCGCTGTCGAGAGCCACACCACGCCGACGAGCGCGAGGCCAACCCACACCATCCAGGCAGGGAGCGCATCTGGGCGCGTCCACACGAGCGCGAGCGCCGTCCCGAGTTCGAGGAACATCGTAGGCATCACGATCCACGTGATCCGCGTGGCATGACCCGCCTCGTAGGCCACGAACCGCTCCGGCCCGACGCCCGCGAACAGCGGGTAGTGGACGACCTGCACGATCCAGATCACGCCGAACATCGTCAGCGTAGCAAACAGGTGCGCGAGGAGCAGCGCTTTCATGGGGTTTCGTCGCGCCACATTGTCCTGAATCTGAAGAGCGCATCCACCGCCACAGCGAGCACGAATAGTGCGATCAGGGCGGGACGCGTCAGCGCCAACGTCGCGACGAGCGATCGAGGCGGCCACCATTGCCTGGCGTCATGCGGCGTGTAGAAGGTCCAGCTAGCGTCGGTGGGGAGTCCACGCACGAGAGCATCAAGTACGCGTTGGACTCCGAGAAGCGCTCCAACAATGAACAGAGCCAGCGCGGAATAAGCCAGTGCCGGTCGCTTCATAGGAGCGCTCAGACGGTGACCGACGCGTCTAGGACCGGTACGCCGAGGTCGGCGAGCATCGCTTCCGCGGCGAGGCGGCCCGCGCGCATCGCACCGTTGATGGAGGCGTTCGTGCGGTGGTCGCCGGTGACGTAGAGGCCGTCGCCGAGCCGGAACGGGCGCGTGGGGGGCGTGAGCGCGGGCGGCACCTGGCCCGGCTGCGCGTGCGCGATGCGGTACGTCCGCAGCGGCGTCCAGGCGTCGGCCTGATCGCCGAACCACGTCCGGCAATGTTCTCGGATGCGCACATCAAGGAGATTGTTGCCCGCGTCAGGCAGCCCGAGTACCGTCGCAGCGATGAGCGCCTGGCCATCGGCCGCGTAGCTCGGCGCGACGTTCGACATGACTGCGAGGTTGTTCACTGGCCCCGCGTTCTCGCCGTCGAGGACGAGGATTGGGTCGGCGATGGGGGGCGTCGGCGCGGCGTAGTAGGCGCACGTCACGCTGCGCGAGGGCGGGGCGTCGAGGCCGGTGAGTAATCGAGCGGCTGCGGGTGCTTCGGTGGCAACGAGGACCGTTTTTGCACGAACCGATTCGCCGTGTTCGACCTCCACCGTGCCCTCCGTGACGCTCGTGGCACGCGTGTTCAGGCGGACCGCGTCGGTCGGGAGCGGGTCGGCAAGCTGCGCAGGGATTGCGCCCATGCCCGTCGCTGGGACCGCCGTCTGGCCCTCGGAGAACATCCGGAAGTAGAACTCGAACGCGCGGCTCGACGCCTGCAACTGTTTGTCAAGGAGGATGCCGCCCAGGAACGGCTCGAAGAACCGCGTGAGCATTGACGTCGAGAAGCCGTAGCGCTCCGTCAGCGCGGCGCGGGTGGTGATGTCCTCGCGCGTCCAGAGGTCGTCGAGCGACGGCTTGAGCACATTCTGGCGGAGGCCGAGCACCCTCACCTTGTCCGCGAGCGACCCGATGGGGGAGAGCACCGACGGCAGCGCGCCGAAGAAGTTGCGTGTCGGGTCGGCCAGGCGGTGAAGACGACCACTCAAGAACACCAGCGCGCCGTTGTCAAAGGACTGCAGGTCGAGCGCGCCGTAGTCGAGCCAGCGCTGTGCCTCGGGGTACGCCGTGAGGAGCACTTGAAAGCCCCGGTCGAGGAGAAAGCCGTCCACCTCATCGGTCCGCACGCGTCCGCCGAGGCCGTCTGACGCCTCCAGCAGCGTGAAGGCTACCCCGTGTGCCGCGAGTGTCCGCGCGGCCGTCAGCCCCGCGAGGCCACCGCCGACGATGGCTACGTCCGTTGGCGCGCTCATTCGCTTCCGTTCCCCGATGCACCCGGCCCTGAGGAGCCTGGCAGCGGTTCGAGCGTCAAGACGCCCACCTCCGTGTCCGTCCCTGCCTTGTCAAAGGTGTAGGTGATCCCCGCACCGGGTACGAACGGCGCTTCTGTGCGGACGCCATCGGCGAGCGCCTGCGCAAGCTGCTCGGTGTCAATGCGGATCGTGCCGAGGGCCCGCTGGACCTGCACGGCGCCGCTGACGGCGACCGGTAACGGGCGCTCCGTCTGGTCCTCGCGGCGGTCGAGGCGGAACTCCGCGGTGTAGGTGCCTGCACCCGTGCTCGTGAGCGAGAACCCGCCGACGCGCTCGGTCGGGTCCACCTGCGACGGCGCGAGGACGTAGAGCACCTGGAGCGTCTCACCGGCCTCCGACAGCCCGAGCGTGCTCAGGCGTACCTGCCGTGCTTCCGTATCGGCGGCGGACATCGAGCCGAGCAGGTCGAACGTGGTGGTGGGGAACGTGCCCGTCTCGGCATGGAGGAGCGCCGCCGCTGCCATCAGGCGACTTGGCTCCGCAAGTTGGGCCTGGAGGTCATTCGAGGCATCCGCGAGGGCCGGTTGCAGCGCGTCAGTCGAGCCGCAGCCGACGAGGACGAGCGCGAGAACGAGAGTCAGGAGTCGCATGGTCGTGTTGCGTTGGTGCGCGCGAAAGTAGCAAAATGCAGGAGCGCGGAGCGGTGGCGCGGTAGGGAAACGGATACGTTATGGCTTGAAATCGCGGTGACGGACAGACACCTTTTCACTGCAACACTGCAACACTGCAACACTGCCTCATGCCGCCATTAGCGCCTTCACGTCCAGCGTCTTGCCGAGGACGTGGCAGAGGGCAGCGTCGAGCGTGGGGAAGGCGAACGCGAAGCCGCTCGTGGTGAGCCGCTGCGGGACCATCCGCGTGCTCGTGAGCGCGATGTTCTCGATGGCCTCGCCGCCGAGCGACGCCGCGGCGATGCGCGGCACGCGCAGGAGCACCGGTCGTCCGAGTACGCGCCCGACGCGCTTGGCGAAGGTCTTGAACGGTACAGGCTGCGGTGCGCTCAGGTTGACGGGTCCGCTGAGGTCGTCCGATGCAAGAGCGTAGAGCATGGCGTAGAGCACGTCGTCGAGCGCGATCCAGGGCGTGTAGGTGTCGCCGCGCCCGATCCAGCCGCCGAGGCC
>JBCCRG010000259.1:0-5688 GCA_039208155.1 Bacteroidota bacterium
TCGACCTTCGACCTTCGACCTTCGACCTTCGACCTTCGACCTTCGACCTTCGACCTTCGACCTTCGACCTTCGACCAGCTACCGCAGCAATCGGCGCTGGCGGCGTTCCAAACGGCGCTCCTCCTTGCGCTCCCACGTCTCAAAGCGCCCCAGGTCCGTCTGGATCGCCTTCAGCACGTAGGCTACCACGGCCGCGTCGTCCACGAAGCCGATGCCTGCGAGCACGTCCGGCAGCAGGTCCAGGGGCGCAACGAAGTAGAGCAGCGCCGCGACGGCCAGCGTGAGCGTACGCCAGGGGATCCGCCGGTAGTCGCCCCGGACGTAGGCGCGCACGAGCCGCAGCAGCGTCGGGAGGTCGTCGCGCAGTTCCCCGAGGTCGCCGCGGCGGCGGCGCAGCTTGCCGACGGCGCGGTTCAGGAGCGTCCGCAGCCGCCCCTCGTCATCCGCGGCAGCCTCCGCGACGATGGCCTCGGCCTGGCGCTCCATCGAGGCGACGAGGCGGGGGGCCTCGCGCTCAGCCTCGCGTTCGGCATGGAGCGCGTGCGAGGTTCGGTCAGGGGAGCGGCGGAAGCGGGTGCGGAGGGACGGCATCGAGGCGGTGGCGGATGGGGCGGGCGCGGTCGGGGAGGGCGTGGTATGTTCACCCACCCGAGTAAAACCTACACCGCCGCTCCGATGGTACGCGTTCCCTCTTTTCTTTTGCCTGGCTCCGCGCTGTTGCTAGGGGTCCTCCTGTTGATTGCGCCGGATTCGCTGGCGCAGCCGACGGCTCCTTCGGCGCCCGAACAGGCGGGTGCATCCGGCCAGACCGCAACCGGGATGCGGCTCGCGGCGCCCGAAGTCGCGTACATGCCCGTCGAAGAGCGCCTAGCGGGGTTCGCGCAGCGGCAGCGGCTCGTCGAGGCCTCGGTGGTGAGCGGCCTGCCCATCGAGAACATCGGCCCGACGGTGATGAGCGGGCGCGTGACCGACCTCGACGTGTGGCCCGCCGACCCGACGCACTTCTTCGTGTCGTACGCCTCGGGCGGCCTCTGGCACACGGCCTCCAACGGCAGCGCGTTCGCGCCCAAGTTTGACGACCTCCCGGTTATGACTATCGGCGACATCGCCGTGCGCTGGCCGGAATCCGTGGACAGCGATGCGTCGCCGGTCGTGTGGGTGGGGACAGGCGAGAACAACTCCAGTCGCTCGTCCTACGCGGGCACCGGGATCTACAAGTCGACCGACGGCGGCGACACCTGGACGCACCTCGGCCTCGGCGAGACGCACCACATCGGCCGCATCGTGCTCCACCCGGACGACGCGAACGTGGCGTGGGTGGCGGCCATCGGGCACCTCTACTCGCCCAACGACGAGCGCGGCGTCTTCAAGACGACCGACGGCGGCCAGTCCTGGACCAAGACGCTGTTTGTGAACGACTCGACAGGCGTGATCGACCTCGTGATCGACCCGACCGACGCCGACGTACTCTACGCGACCTCGTGGGACCGCAGCCGCGTCGCGTGGAACTTCGTGGAGGGCGGTCCCGGCTCGGCGATCTACAAATCGACCGACGGCGGCGACTCGTGGACGCAGATCTCGACCGAGGACTCGGGCTTCCCGACGGGCGCGGGCGTGGGGCGCATCGGCCTCGCCCTGTTCCCCGGCGACGCGGGCTTCGGCGCTGGGCAGACGCTCTACGCCTTCCTCGACAACCAGAACCGCCGCCCCGAGGAAGACGACGACGACGAAGAGACCGGCCCCGACGCCCCGCCGACACGCGACGCACTCAGCACGATGAGCCGCGACGCCTTCCTCGCGCTCTCGGAGAAGTCGGTCAACGCGTTCCTCGACAACAACGGCTTCCCCCTGTCCTACTCCGCCGTCTCTGTGCAGGAGATGGTCGGCGATGGCACGCTCGACCCGGCCGACCTCGTCGCGTATCTCGAAGACGCCAACCGCGAGCTGTTCGACACGCCCGTCATCGGCGGCGAGGTCTACCGCTCCGATGACGGCGGCCAGACCTGGCGCAAGACCCACGACGGCTTTATCGACGACTTTGTGTTCAGCTACGGCTACTACTTCGGCGAAATCCGCGTCAGCCCGCACGACGTGGACCGGCTCTACCTCCTCGGCGTCCCGCTCATCGGCTCCACCGACGGCGGCGCGACGTGGTCGAGCAACGACGCCGACCACGTGCACGTCGACCACCACGCGCTGTGGGTCAACCCGGACCGCCCCGGCCACCTCATCAACGGCAACGACGGCGGGCTGAACATCAGCTATGACGACGCCGAGTCCTGGTTCAAGCTCAACATCCCGCCCGTCGGCCAGTTCTACACCGTCGCTGTGGACAGCGCGGACACCTATCGGGTTTATGGCGGCCTCCAGGACAACGGCGTCTGGCGCGGGCCGCACACCTACGAGGAGTCGCCAGGCTGGCGCGCCGAGGGGCAGTACCCCTACGAGCGGATCATGGGCGGCGACGGGATGCAGATCCAGGTCGATCCGCGCACAAACGAGCGCATCTACACCGGCTTCCAGTTCGGCAACTACTACCGCATCGAGCGCCGCGACGATGGCTCGTTCAGCCGCACGCGCATCACGCCGCGCCACGACCTCGGCGAGCGCCCGCTGCGCTTCAACTGGCAGACGCCGATCCACCTCTCGCGCTTCAACAACGACATCCTCTACCTCGGCTCCAACAAGCTGCACCGCTCGATGGACCGCGGCGAGACGTGGACCGCGCTCTCGGACGACCTCACCAAGGGCGGCCTCCCCGGCGACGTCCCCTACGGTACGCTCACGAGCCTCGACGAGTCGCCGCTGCAGTTCGGGTTGCTTTGGGCCGGGGCCGACGACGGCAGCCTCCACGTCACCCGCGACGGCGGTATTTCCTGGACGAACGCCGGGGCGAACCTGCCTGCTGCGACTCGCGATTTCTGGGTGAGCCGCGTCGAGGCGAGCCACCACGAGGCGGGCCGCGCCTACGTGTCGCTCAACGGCTACCGCTTCGACAACTTCACGCCGCTGGTCTTCGCGACCGAGGACTATGGCCAGTCGTGGACGCAACTCGGCCCCTACAAATCATACGGGGCGGGAACGGAGGGCGGCCTGCCGAACGAGCCCGTCAACGTGGTGATGGAGGACCGCGAGAACGCCGACCTGCTCTACGTCGGCACCGACCACGGGCTCTACGTCAGCCTCGACCGCGGCCAGTCGTTCATGGCGCTCATGGCGACGGGCACCGACGCCGCGATGCCGAACGCGCCGGTGCACGACCTCGCCTACCACCACGCCGCGCACGACCTGCTCGTCGGCACGCACGGCCGCTCGATCTACCGCGCGAACGTGGCGCACCTCCAGCAACTCACGGCCGACGTTCGCGCCGAGCCGGTACACCTGTTCGCCGTAGACGATATCCGCCACTCCGGCGCGTGGGGCCGCCAAGGCTGGCGCTGGAACGACGTCACCACGGCCGACCTCGCCCTCGTCGCCTGGCTGCAATCTGATGAGGCGGCCACGCTCGAGGTCGCCCGTGAGGACTCGACCGGCACTGTGGAGATCATCCGCACGGTCGACCTCGATCCGGTGCTTGGGCTCAACGTGTTCACCTACGACCTCACCACCGACATAGCCCTCGCCGACGATCACGAGATGGCCGACGACGAGCGGTTTTACCTCACGCCCGGCACCTACACGCTGACGCTCCGTCAGAATGGGGCCTCGACCTCGCAGACGCTCACCGTCACCCCGGGACCAACGCCGCCCTCGCGCGACCGGAAGAAGTTTCCGTAGGTGGGTCGCAGGTCATAGGTCGCATGTCGAAGGTCACCATGGGCAAACCGGATACGCTTGTCGGTCGGGTTCCAGGACGCCTCGTGCTATGGGAGCGGAATGCACCGCATAGCCAGATTGCCTTTCGGGCGTGGGAAACGCTGGAGGGAGGCGGTGAGCGTACCCACACCGTACGCTTTGCGGGCGTGACGTACATCGCGGCGGCGACTTCGATTGCATCGGCTACGATCTACGAGGCCGATGACGAGAAGCGAGATGAACTCCGAAGCCGTCTCGCTCTACCCGATACGCTGGTGGCAGGGGCCAAGCTGTTCGTCCTGCAAGGCAAAGCACGGGCGATGAACTATGTCTTCGCCTCGCGCTGTGACGTCGAAGTCTGCGACTCCTGACCTGCGACCTTAGACCTGTGACTCTCGATTCTTATACCTCCATCGCCACGCCAGCGCTCGTAGAGCCGACGAAGGTGAAGGGCTCGCGGTTCATCGGCGAGGCGTTTCCGGTGGAGAGCGCGGAGGAGGCGGAGGCGCACGTGGCCCGCATCAAGAAGCGCGAGTACACGGCCACGCATGTCTGCTCGGCGTATCGCATCGATCCAGAAGGAAGCGTGTGGCGCGCGAACGACGACGGCGAGCCGAACGGGTCGGCGGGGCAGCCCATCCTCCGGCAGATCGAGGGACGTGGGCTCACCAACGTGCTCGTCACCGTGACGCGCTACTACGGCGGGACGAAGCTCGGCGTCGGCGGCCTCGTCCGCGCCTACGGCGACGCCGCCTCCGCTGTCCTCGACGCGTGCACGCCTGTCGAGCACATCCTGCGCGCGCCCGTCACGGTCCGCTTCGCCTACCCCGACACGTCGCCCGCGATGCACACCGTCGGGCGCTTCGACGCGGAGATTGCCGACACGACCTACACCGCCGAGGGCACCGCGCTCCACCTGCGCGTCCGCCGCTCCGACGTCGAACCCCTCGTCGCGACGTTCACGGAGGCGCTGTCGGGACGCGGAGATGTGGTGATGCCTGCTGTAACGTGAGCCTACCACGCTCCGTAGCGATCAACGCCTTTCTTCCCAGTCCCATCCATATCCTATCCTATGCGCTTCTTCCTCTGCGCCGTCCTCGTTATCGCCACGCTCCTCGCGGCCCCACCGTCGGCTGCGCAAGGCATCGCGGTTAACTCGGTCCGCTTCTCGCCGGACGGTACGCAGGTCGTGACGGCGGCCTCCGACCGCACGCTCCGCGTCTACGATGTGGCCTCTGGCGCCCTCGTGCAGACGCTGCCAGGCCACGACGACTACGTGGTGTCGGTCGCCTGGCTCGCCGACGGGCAAGGCCTCGCCAGCGCGAGCTACGACGGGACGGTGAAGCTCTGGGACCTCGCGACAGGCGCGTCCATCCGCACGCTGCGGGGACACGAGGGGACGCTCTTCTACGTCGACGCGTCCCCTGACGGTACACAACTCGCGAGTGCTGCCACGAACGGCGAGTTGATCGTCTGGAACCTGACAGCAGAAGCGGAGGCCGCAGGAGCTATTGCCTGGAGAACGATAGCGCACGACGAAGTGACGGCCGCCGCGCGCTTCTCGCCGGACGGTACGCGGCTCGTCACGGCCGGGCGCGGGACCCTCCTCAAAGTCTGGGACGCTGCGACGGGCGACCTGTTAGACGAGCGCACGCCGCCGGGCCTCTCGCTGGTCACGGCGGGGTTCTCGCCGGACGGCGGCACCGTGGCGGGGGCAGGGAGCGCAGGCACCGTCCACGTCTACGGGGGCGATGTTGAGGTCGTGTTCGACGCCGATGGCTTCGTCAACGCCGTCGCGTTCGCGCGGGGCGGCACGCATGTCGCGGCGGCGTGTGGCGACGGGACGCTCCGGCTGTGGGACCTCGCCACCGGCGAGCCCGCCTGGCAGGCGCA
>JBCCRG010000260.1:0-5685 GCA_039208155.1 Bacteroidota bacterium
ACCCCGAGGTGAGCGACACGCGCTGCACGGCGGCGTTGCTGCTCGACGTGGACCCCATCGGGCTCGTGCGCGGACAAGGCGCGACGCTGGCGCAGTACGTCAACGACCGCCCGTACGTCGCGTCGTCGTTCCTGAGCGTGGCGCTCTCGAAGGTGTTCGGCACGGCGATGGGCGGCCGGTGCAAGGACCGACCTACGCTCGTCGAGACGCCGATCCCGCTGGAGGCGCGGCTGGCGGTGGTGCCGTGCCACGGCGGGGCCGACGTGCTCCGCCGCCTCTTCGAGCCGCTCGGCTACGAGGTCGAGGCGACGGGACATCCGCTCGACGAGACGTTTCCGCAGTGGGGCGACAGCCCGTACCTCACCGTCACGCTTCGCCATACCGTCCGGCTCGCCGACCTGCTCTCGCACCTCTACGTGCTCATCCCCGTCCTCGACGGCGCGAAGCACTACTACGTCGGCGAGGACGAGGTCGACAAGCTGCTCGACAAGGGCGCGGCGTGGCTGCCGGGCCACCCCGAGCGCGCGTTCATCACGCGGCGCTACCTCCGCTACGGCGGCCTCGCCCGGGATGCGTTGGCCCGCCTGGCTGAGGCCGACGACTCGGCACTGCCCGACGACGACGCCCAGGCCGCGAAGAAGGAGGCCGTCGAGCAGCCAATGCGGCTCCACGACCAGCGCCTCGACGCGGCGTGCGCCGTGCTCAAGGCGGCGGGTGCGCAGCGCGTGCTCGACCTCGGCTGCGGCGAGGGCAAGCTCGTCCGAAGGCTCCTCGACGACGCGCAGTTCACCGAGATCGTCGGCATGGACGTGTCCGTGCGCGTGCTCGAACGCGCGAAGGCCTGGCTCGACCGGCGGCCCGAGCGGCAGCAGCGCCGCGTTCGGCTCCTGCACGGCTCGCTGCTCTACCGCGACCGCCGCCTCGACGGCTTCGACGCCGCGGCCGTGGTGGAGGTGATCGAACACCTCGACGCGCCGCGGCTGGCGGCGTTCGAGCGGACCGTCTTCGCGCACGCACGCCCCGGCACGGTCGTCGTGACGACGCCGAACCGAGAGTACAACGCGCTCTTCGAGAGCCTGCCCGCCGGTCAGTTTCGCCACCCCGATCACCGCTTCGAGTGGACGCGCGCCGAGTTCGCCGCGTGGGCGAATCGCCTCGCTGACGCGCATGGCTACGCGGTCCGCTTCCTACCCATCGGCCCCGAAGACCCGACGCACGGCGCGCCGTCGCAGATGGCCGTCTTCGATCAGCAGTAGCCGCCGCGCCCCTGCCGTTTTTCCGACGCTCCGGCTCCTCGTTTCGCCGCTTCCCCGTCTCCTCCTATGACCATCCAGATCCCCGAGTTCGCCATCGTTGTGCTGATCGGCCCGAGCGGGTCCGGCAAGTCGACGTTCGCCGCGCGGCACTTCTTGCCGACCGAGGTGCTGTCGTCGGACTATTGCCGCGGACTCGTCTCCGACGACGAAAACAGCATGGACGCCTCGCAAGATGCGTTCGATGTGCTGCACTACGTCGCGGCGAAGCGGCTGGCGCGCAAGCGGCTCACTGTCGTGGACGCGACCAACGTGCAGGCGTTCGCGCGGAAAGGACTGCTGAAGCTCGCGAAGCAGTACCACGTACTGCCCATCGCCATCGTGCTCAACCTGCCGGAGGCGGTGTGCCATGCCCGCAACGAGGCGCGGCCCGACCGCAACTTCGGCCCGCACGTCGTGCGCAACCACCTCCGCGACCTGCGGCGCTCGCTGCGCTATCTCCGCAAGGAGGGCTTTCGCCACGTCCACGTCCTCACCACGCCCGAGGAGGTCGACGCCGTGGCCATCGAGCGGACGCGGCTGTGGAACGACAAGCGCGACGAGCGTGGCCCGTTCGACCTCATCGGCGACGTGCACGGCTGCCGCGCCGAACTCGACGCGCTGCTCGCGAAGCTCGGTTACGTCGAGGACCCCGCGCACGCCTTCGACGGCATTCCGGCGCTGCGCCACCCGGCGGGGCGGCAGGCGTTCTTCGTGGGCGACCTTGTGGACCGCGGCCCTGACAGCCTCGGCGTCTACCGGCGCGTCCGCGCGATGGTGGAGGCGGGCACCGCGCTCGCCGTGCCGGGCAACCACGACGACAAGCTCGTGCGCAAGCTGCGCGGCCGGAAGGTCAAGGTGGCGCACGGGCTGCAGCAGACGCTCGACGAGATCGCCGCGCTCCCCGACGAGACGCGCCCCGACTTCGAGCGCGGGATGGCCGACTTCTTCAGCGGGCTAGTCAGCCACTACGTCCTCGACGAGGCCCGCCTCGTGGTAGCGCACGCCGGGATGCGCGAAGACCTGCAGGGTCGCACGTCGCGGCGCGTCCGCGACTTCGCGCTCTACGGCGAGACGACCGGCGAAACCGACGAGTTCGGCCTGCCCGTGCGCCACAACTGGGCGGCGGAGTATCGCGGCAGCGCGTCCGTCGTGTATGGGCACACGCCCGTGCCGCACGCCGAGTGGCTCAACGACACCATCAACATCGACACGGGCTGCGTTTTCGGCGGGCAGCTCACGGCGCTCCGCTGGCCCGAGCGCGAACTCGTGGCGGTGCCCGCGACGGAGATCTACGCGGAGCCAGCGCGGCCCTTCCTGGCTCCCGACACCGATCTCACTGCTCAGCAGCTGCTCGACCGCGATCTCGACCTCGCCGACGTGGCGGGCAAGCAGCGCATCACGACACGCCTCCGCCCGACGGTCACGATCCGCGAGGAGCAGGCGACGGCCGCGCTGGAGGTGATGAGCCGCTTCGCCGCCGACCCGCGCTGGCTCGTCTACTTGCCGCCGACGATGTCGCCCGTGGAGACGAGCCAGCGCGAGGGCTACCTGGAGCATCCGGCCGAGGCGTTCTCCTACTACCGCGAGCGCGGTCAGGCGACCGTCGTGTGCGAGGAAAAGCACATGGGCAGCCGCGCCGTCGTGGTGGTCTGCCGCGATGCCGAGGCCGCCGCGCGCCGCTTCGGCGTCGACACGGGCGAGGACGGTGCCACCGGCGAGGACGGCATCGTCTACACGCGAACCGGTCGCCGCTTCTTCGAGGACCGCACCGTCGAGACCGCGCTGCTCGACCGTGTGCGGCAGGCGATGGACGCGTCGGGCTTTTGGGACCGCTTCAGCACCGACTGGGCGGTGCTCGACGCCGAGCTGATGCCGTGGAGCGCGAAGGCGCAGGCGCTCCTGCGTCAGCAGTATGCTGCCACCGGAGCCGCCGCCCGCGCCGCACTCCCGGAAGTGGTGGACGTGCTCGCGCAGACCAACGCGACCGGCCTCGACGTGGCAGAGCTCCTCCAGCAGACGCGTGCCCGGCTCGCCGACACCGAGCGCTTCACGGCGGCCTATCGCGGCTATTGCTGGGCCGTCGAGAGCGTGGACGACTTGCGGCTCGCGCCATTCCACCTGCTGGCGACGGAGGGCGCGGTGCACGTCGACCAGGACCACCGCTGGCACATGGACACCCTCGCCAACCTCGTGGCGGCGGGCGACGCGACGCTGCACCCGACCGCTGTGCGCGTCGTGGACGTGACCGATCCGGAGGCCGTCGAGGCCGCGACGGCGTGGTGGGTCGCGATCACGGAAGCGGGTGGCGAGGGCATGGTCGTCAAGCCACTCGACTTCATCGCGCGGGGCAAGCGCGGCCTCATCCAGCCTGCCGTGAAGTGCCGGGGGCGGGAGTACCTCCGCATCATCTACGGCCCGGAGTACACGCGGCTCGAGCACCTGGAGCGGCTCCGCAAGCGCGGCCTTAAGCGCAAGCGCTCGCTCGCGCTGCGGGAGTTCGCGCTCGGCGTGGACGGACTGGAGCGGTTCGTCCGCCAGGAGCCGCTGCGCCGCGTCCACGCCTGCGCCTTCGGCGTCCTCGCCCTCGAATCCGACCCGGTGGATCCCAGGCTGTGACGAGAGGGGGGACGACGGCTGGTGAGGCCGCCTCCCCTGTGAGAAGACGTCACTGCCCTGGCTGAAGGGAACGCCTCGGGCGCTCTCGCCTTCACTCTACGTCGCTTTCCGAGCTCAGCCATTTGCGTGCTATGTCGAACCTTGCACCGCCGCGCCTCCGGCGCTTCACAGTGGAGGAATACCATGCGATCTGGGAGACAGGTATTCTCGGTCACGAGGCGCGCCTCGAACTCATTGACGGCCAGATTCTCACCATGTCACCCTTTAAGCGTCCGCATCTTGCTTCCGTCAATCTGCTAGAGCGAGCCTTGGCGCGGCGTCTGTACGTCTCGGAGCCCCCGTTGGCGCAAGTGAGTGTGCAGAACCCTGTTCGCCTGGACGATGGCACCGAACCTGAACCGGACCTCGCTCTGCTCCGACACGATTTTGCAGACCGGTTTCCGACCGCGGCGGATGTATTTCTCGTGATCGAGGTGGCCGACACGACCGAGGCATTCGACCGCAACGTGAAGCTCCCGCGCTACGCTGTGGCAGGCGTGCCTGAGGTGTGGCTCGTCCTCGTTGGCGAGGACCACGGACCGGGGCACGCCGAGATCCACCGGCTGCCAGGACCGACGGGCTACGGCATCGTCGAGCGCCACGGCCCCGACGGCGCACTCACCGTTGCCGCCTTTCCTGAACTTGCTCCGATCCCCGTCACAGACATTCTCCCTCCCCCGGCTGCAAGCGCGGCGGTGTAATCCGCAGGTACGCAACCCGCGGGGGCGCGGCGTGTCCGATCTTTCGGTCCTCGCTCCTGAACGTTTCCCCGGATGCGCCCCGTCCTCTGCAACTACTACGTCACCTACCGCTGCAACGCGAAGTGCGGCTTCTGTGACATCTGGGAGCAGCCCTCCCCGCTGATCGACCTCGCGGACGCGGCGCGCAACCTCGACGACCTCCGCCGCATCGGCGTGCGGGTGATCGACTTCACGGGCGGCGAGCCGCTACTGCACCCGCAGCTACCGGACCTCCTCCGCATGGCGAAGGAGCGCGGCTTCCTCACCACGGTCACGTCGAACGGCCTCCTCTACCCGAAGCGCGCCGAGGCGCTGCGCGGGCTGGTCGACCTCCTGCACTTCTCCATCGACGCGCCAACGGCGGAAGAGCACGACGCCTCGCGCGGCGTGAAGTGCTTCGGCAAGCTGATGGAGTCCATCGAGGTGGCGCTGCGCATCGGCGAGCGGCCCGACCTGCTCTTCACGGTCACCAACGAGAGCGTCCGCCACCTCGACACGATCTACGAGCAGTTCGCGCTGCCGAACAAGCTCATCCTGATCGTGAACCCGCTCTTCGAGTACCACGGCCTCGGCGCGGAGCTCTCCGACGAGGTGATGGCGCGGATGCGGACCTTCGCGAAGCAGCCCTACACCTACCTCAACCCGGCCTTCCTCACACTGCGCGCGCGTGGCGGCAACGACCCCGCCGACCCCGTCTGCAAGGCGGTCAGCACGACGGTCGTGATCTCGCCGTTCGACGAATTGGTGTTGCCGTGCTACCACGCCGGGCTGGAGAAGCTGCCCATCGAGGGGCGGCTCTACGACCTCTGGCAGGGCGACCGCGTGGCCTACCACCGCGAGCACGAGGGCCGCTTGGAGGTCTGCCGCGGCTGCACGGTCAACTGCTACTTCGAGCCGAGCTTCGCCACGACGCCCACGAGCGGTTACTTCTGGGAGGCGCTCCCCTCGAAGGTGCGCTACAGCTGGACGAAGTTCGTCGTGCAGCGCCTCCGCGC
>JBCCRG010000261.1:0-5670 GCA_039208155.1 Bacteroidota bacterium
AGTCAGGGAAGTCGGCGGCGGGCTCGTGGTCGGCGGCGTGGTCGTCCAGGACAACCTGCGCGAGGCCGTCGCCCAGCACCGGCAGGACGACGTGGACCGTCGTGGGGTCGTACGCCACCACGGGCTCCGTGAGGAGCGCTTGGACCTCGGCGCGGGTGTAGTGCGACTGCTGCTGCGCAGGCGTTGGCACCGGCGGCGGCGGCGGCGGCGGGACGGCGGGCTTGAGCGGCATCGTCTGCCGAAACGAAGCGACGAGGCTCTCCACGAGCGGATCGTACATCTCCCAATCCGCGAAGGCGCAGCGGAAGGCGATCACGTAGACGTGCCCCTGCGCGAGCACCCCCGCCCAGCGCTGGTAGCGCAGGATCTCCTGCTTGCCGTCCCAGCCCCGGTCCAGCACGCGGTACGCGAAGTCGATGGCGGGCTTGCCGTCGATCGTCCGCTCGGTGCGGTGGAGGCGCGTGCAGTCGGCGCGGTAGACCGTCGCGTAGATGTCGGTGAGCGCGTCGATGAGGTCCTCCTCGAAACGCACGCGCCAGTCGTCGGCGTCCCCCCGCAGGCGATAGCTGTTGCGGTGGTCGATGTCGAGCCAGGCGCTCCCGTCGTCCGGGGGTTTGGCCTGGAGCGACTCGCCGTAGCGGAACTGCTGGATCTCGCTGAAGGCGGGCGGTACGCGCACGGCGAAACTGCGGAGTTGCAACTCCGGCCACGCGCTCGGGTCGGTTCGCGCGTCAGCCATCCGTCTGAGTCGCAGCGAGTTTCTCTTCAATGGCCGCACGTAGCACGTCCGGCAGCGCCACCGGCCGCTCCGTCGCCCGGTCGATCCACACCATCGTCGACTCCCCCGTTGCATAGACCGTGTCGGGGTCACCGTCGAGCGTGAGCGTGTAGCGGTTCGTCAGCGACGTGCGCCCCGGCGGGTCGGCGTCGACGTGGACAAGCACGGTCGCCGGCGCTTTGATGGGGCGTTTGAACTGGCAGCTTGCAGCGACAAGGACGGGGCCGTAGGTCTTCGTCACCCACGGCAGGTCCAGCCGCTCCATCGCCTCGATGCGGGCCTGTTCGAGGTAGGTGAAGTAGACGGCGTTATTGACGTGGCCGAAGGCGTCTTGGTCGGCCCAGCGGACCGGCAGGCGGGCGGTGTAGAGGGGCATAAGCGTGGGGCTGTGTTGCCGTGGATCCGTGATGCCGTGATCTCACGCGAGCAGACCCACGGCATCACGGAAAAACGGTCCACGGCGGCACTCAGTAGAGCGAGCGGTTGAAGACGGGGCGGTGCTTTTGGACGACGGGGTGGCCCTCGCCGAGCGTGGCGAAGACGGCCAGGCAGGCGCGGCGGGCCCCGTCGGCGTCGTAGCTGCGGTCTTGGACGACGACCTCAATGAACCGGGCGAGCGCGGCGTCGGCGTCGCCCTGCTGGAGCGCAGTGAGGGCCTCGGTGTAGAGCGGTTGGGCGGGAGCCTCAGCGAGCGTCGCGGGGTCGCGCTGGAGGAGGTCGGCGAGCGCGCGGACGCCCTCGGCGGTCTGCGTGTGCTGGCCGTCCACGAGCGTTCGGGCGCGGTTCGCGTCGTCAAAGACGACGGCGCGGGCAAGCTGGACGCGCGCGTCGGGGTTCGCCTCGTCCTCGGCGTGTGCCGCTTCGAGGAGCGGCAGCGCAGCCGTGCGGTCGCCTGCGTCGAGGAGCGCGGTGGCCTCGGCGACGAGTGCCTTCTGGCGGCTCGGGAGGTGGTCGGCGAGCCAGCGGCGCAGCGCCGGTTCGGGGAGCGCGCCCGTGAAATCGGCCACGACCTCGCCGCTGGCGAAGAGCTTCACCGCGGGGATGCCGCGGATCTGGTAGCGCGCCGAGAGGGCGGGTTGCTGGTCGGTGTTGACCTTCACGAGCGACCACGCCTCGGTCTCGGCGTCGAGCCGGTCGAGCGTGGGCCCGAGTACGCGGCACGGGCCGCACCACGGCGCCCAGAAGTCGACGAGGACGGGGCGTTCGTGGCTGGCCGCGATCACGTCCTGCTCGAAGTCGAGGACGGCGTCGGTCGGTTGCATGGGCGGACGGGCTGGCGCAAAGAAGGGGGGCCTTCCCTGACGCACAGCCCCGCACGAGGTTCGCGCTGGTCGTAGAGCGACGTGCCCTGATCTCCGGTACGATCCTCCCGGTGCAAGCGAGCGCTACGCGTTTCGGCAGGCAGCGTCCGATCTACTGACGCACTGATCCACTGAGGTACCGACCCTACGGTACGCCCCAGATCGAGAGGAAGCCGTCCTGCTCCAGGCCGATGAGGCAGGCTCCTACCGTGCAGTCGCCGCCGCGATCGGTGCTGTAGAGCGTCGTGCCGCGCCCGCCTGTGACGGAACCGTCGCCGATGCGGAGATGGTCCGCCATGGGACCGTCCCCGATCACCTCGGCTTGCCTCTCGCTTACGCTGAGCTGCTGCGGCATGAGGAACGACAGGCGCGTCTGGCCCTTGCTGTCGGAGAACGGGACGTGCATGACCCCGCCGCCGATCAGGATGATGCACGGGGCGTCCTCGCTACAGCCGCCGTCGCGGTCGGTGCTCGCGTAGAGGCTGAGCCCACGTGTTGCGGTGACGGTGTTGTCGCCCGTGACTTGGAAGAGCGCGGCATGGTCGCGGTCTTCCTTGACGAGTTCCATCTGCGTGTCGCTGAGGATGGCCTCCCGTGCCGTTTCAAAATCCGCGACGCGGCCGCTGCCAAGATCGAGGCCGGACACGCCCGTGATGCGCCCGCTGCCGAGGTCCGTACCCGAGAGCGGACGCTCCTGAGCAAAGGCGGGGCTTGCGAACAAGAAGAGAAGGAGGAAGAGGCGCATACCGCAAAGAAGGACCGTGGAGAATGAAGTGAGTCGAAGGGGTACGCGCGGCTGCCACTGCCAGGGGGTCACGCGGTAACCTCGCCGCCGTGCTTCCGTATCGTGCGGCGTGACGCTCGACCTCCCCATCCCCGACCTGCTCGCGGCCCTTTTCGGCGGGGGCGCGGTCGTGCTCGGGCTCGTCGTCGGTGTCGGGCTGCTCATCCGGAGGGCACAGCCGCGCGACGTGGATCGGATAGCGCGGTGGTGCCTTGCTGGCTTTCTCATCGCGGGGGCGCTCACCCTCGCCAACGAGCTCAACGGCACGCTGCGCCTCCACCGGCTCAGCGACCACTTCTGGATCCTCCCGCTCGTCTACACCTACGCGCTGGGCCCGCTGCTCTACCTCTTCGTCCGGCAGCGCCTCGGGCCGGAGCGCGGTCTCCGTCGCCGCGACCTGGTGCACGCGGTCCTCCCGGCGTTTCAAGTGGTGCAGCAGGTTGCTATCGGATTCGCACCGATTGCAGTCAAGGGAGCCTACTGGCGGTCGGCGTTCGGACAGGTCTACAGTCAACTCGACACGCTCATCTTCGTGGCGAGCTTAGGGGGCTATCTCGTCGCGTGCTGGCGGCTGAGGCAGCAGGCGTCGGCTCCACCCGACCTCGTGCGGTGGCTGCGGCGGCTCATCTCAGGCGCTGTGGTCATCCTCGCGGTCGCGCTCGTCATGGAGACGACCCTCGTGACGCCGCTCATCGCCAGGGCGCTGCCGGCAGGGCTGCTCGCCTGGCTCGGCCTCGGGGCGACGCTGACCTATGCGGCGATGCTCTACTGGGTCACCTTCACGGGATTCGTCCACAGCCTCGCAGCGGCCCCAGCCGGAACACCGACCGAACCTGCGCCGGAGCCCGAACGCCGCGAGCGGTACGGGATGACGGCGGACGACCTCGCCCGCCACGTCGCTCGCCTCCGCGACCACATGGCGACGGCCCGGCCCTACCTCGACCCGACGCTCTCGCTCGGCACCCTCGCCGACGCGCTGCGGCTGAGCGAGAAAGAGTTGTCGCTCGTCCTCAACGAGGGCCTCGGGGTAGGCTACACGGAGTACGTGAACGGCCTGCGCGTGGCGGCAGCGCAGCGTGGTCTCGCCGATCCAGACCAGGCGGCGACCTCCGTCCTCCAGATCGGGCTGGCGGCCGGGTTTGCCTCGAAGGCCACGTTCAACCGCGCCTTCAAGCAGGTCGCCGGGTGCACGCCGACCCAGTATCGCGCAGGCGCGGTGCCCCTTCTCGCGTCCTGAGGGGCGATTTCGCGTCTCATCCGTTCCGTGAGGCGATGGGTCGGTGAGGTGCTGCCCATGTTGGTGGCGTCTCACCAACCTCGACCCGAACCATGCCTCGCCTCACCCCGCTCGCCCTCCTTTTCGTCACCGCGCTCGTCGCTCCGACCGCTCTCGCCCAGCCCGTCACCGTCGCCATCGACCTCGGCGGCTACGATCTTGGGGGGCGCGGCCTGGACGGCGCAACCGTCGGCATCCGTGGCGACATCGCGCCGCTCTCCTGGGAGGTGTCGCTCCCGCTCACGGACCCCGACGGCGATGGGATCTACACCGCCGAGGTTGCCTTCCCCGACGGTACCAGCGTGGTGGAGTACCGCGCCCTGCTCGAACCGGCAGACGGCGAGACTAAGTGGGAGTCGGAGACCAACCGCGTGCTCGTGCCAGGCTTGATGGAAGCCGACCGTCGCAGCTTCGGCGCTCCGCAGACCGACCTGCCCGAGATCACCGTCTCGGCGATCGAGCTTGGCGAGGACCTCGCCCTCCTGCAAGAGGCGATGGAGGCGCTCCATCCCGGCCTCCGTCTCCACAACATGGACGAGGACCTCGCCGTCATTGTCGACCGCCTCGCGAGCGACGCGCAGCGGTTGGCCGCGACGCACGGCGACGCGATCCCGGTGACGGCCGCCTACCTCCCACTCGTACGCGCCGTGGCCGCGATCCGCGACGGGCACACGCAGGTGAGCCTCTACAACCAGACGGCGTACATCGAGGCGCTCCTCTACGAAAAGGCCGACCGCGTCCCGTTCATCTTCCGCCTCGTCCCTGACGGAGATGGCGTCCGGATGCTCGTCACGGGCGATGCTACCGCCGGCCGCGTGCTCCCCGCCGGGACCGAGGTCCTGACGTTGGACGGACGCCCCGTCGCCGACGTCGTCGACGCGCTGATGCCCTACACGTCTGCGGATGGTAGCAACGATGCCAAGCGCATCGGCCTGCTGGAGATCGGCGACCTCGTGGCGCCCGCCGAGCGCTTCGACGTGGTCTACAGCGAGCACTTCGCGCCCGAAGGCGACCTCGCGCTCACCGTGCGGACGCCTGACGGGACCGAGCAGGCGCTCACCGTGGCGCGCATGACCGCCGATGCTCGCCGCGACACGCTCTGGGCACGCGACCCCGGCCTCCCGCGCTCGCGCGACGACCTGCTCCGCTACGAGTTTCTGGACGACGGCACGGCGTACCTCCGCATCGGCTCGTTCGCCACGTTTAGCATGGACCTCGACTACGAGGCGTGGCTGACAGGGGCGTTCCAAGCGTTTCACGAGCGCGGGGCGGAGCGGCTTGTCGTGGACCTGCGGGGCAATGGCGGCGGCATGACCGACGCGGCCGTGCTGCTCTACACCCACCTCCTCACCGAGCCGCTGGAGGTCACCCTCTGGAAGACGATGACGGCCTACCAGTCGGTCCCGGCCAGCCTGCGCCCGCACCTCCGCTCGTGGGCCGACGACTTCTACGAGCTGGGCGAGAGCGTCACGCCGCAGGGCGACGGCACCTTCGCGTTCGCCCCGCCGCAGCCGATCCCAGTCGCGCCCGC
>JBCCRG010000262.1:0-5652 GCA_039208155.1 Bacteroidota bacterium
CTCAGGTGCCGCTCTCGCTCTCCACCCAGCGGACGGCGTGCTGCATCAACTCCGTGCCCGATTCTAGGCTGAGCTTCGTCTTGATGCGCGCGCGGTAGCTCTCGACGGTCTTCACCGAAAGGTGCAGCCGCTCGGCGATCTCGCGCGTGGGCAGCCCGCGCCCCGTCATCTCGAAGACCTCCAGTTCGCGGTCGGAGAGCACCTCCAGCGGCGACTGCATCGGAGCCTTGCGCCCGACGGCGGCCCCGAAGAGAAGGCGGTCCTTCAGGTCCTCGCTCATGTAGATCCCGCCGCGCAGCACGTGGCGCACCGCCTGCACGATCTCGTCGGCGGCCTCCACCTTCATCACGTAGCCCTTGGCCCCGGCGCGGACGGCGCGCTCGGCGTAGAGCGACTCGTCGTGGCGGGAGACGACGAGCGCGAGCAAGTCCGGCTTGAGCGCGAGCAGGTGTTTGAGCAGTTCGAGGCCGCTCATGCCCGGCAGCGAGATGTCGATCAGCGCCACGTCGGGGTCGAGCGTGCCGAAGGCTTCGAGGGCCTCCTCGGCGCTCGCGGCCTGCCCGACCACGTCGAGGTCGGCTTCGGCGTTGAGCGTCATGGCGAGGCCCTTGCGGAGGAGCGGGTGGTCGTCAACGAGCAGCAGGCGGGTCATCGGTCGCAGGAGTCGAAGGAGGCCAACGGGTAGGGCTGAAAGCTACGTCCAGTTCACGCGGAGCCTCTGGAAATCAGTCGGATCAGCGCAGCGGGATCGTGCAGAGGACGGTCGTGCCGCCGGTCGCGCCGGGGCGTAGCTCGAGCGAGCCCTGCGCGATGCGGGCGCGGTAGTGCATGATGCGCACGCCCATGCCGCGGTTGCTGTCGCGCCGCGCGCCGGTGTCGGCCAGCGCCTCGCTCGCCCCCGACCGGATCGTCTCGTCGATCCCGATGCCGTCGTCGTCCACGCGCAGCCGCACCTGGTCGGTGCCCACGACCAGCGTGATCGACACCTGCTGGGCCTGGCCGTGCTGGACCGCGTTCGACACCGACTCCTGCGCGATGCGGAAGAGGTGCGTGGCCGCCGGGACCTCGGGGGCCTCGCCGACGTCGCCCGCGCCGGAGCCGCTCAGCTCGAACGTGCAGGTGATGCTGAAGAGTCGCTCGGCGTTGGCCGCGAGCCGCTTCAGCGCTGCCGCGAGCCCGTGCGCTTCCAACTCGACCGGGACGAGCCCGCGTGCGAGGGCCCGCGCATAGCTGTCGGCGTCCTTGATGAGCCCGGCGAGTTCGTCGGCGTCGGCCGCGCGCTCCGAGGCATCGGCGCTGAGCTGACGCGCCAGCCCGCGTGCGATGAGGTGCGTGCCAGTGAGCATCTGCCCGAGGCCGTCGTGGAGGTCCTGCCCGATGCGGCGGCGCTCGTCGTCGGCGATGCGCAGCACCTCGGCTTCGAGCTCGCGGCGTGCGGAGATGTCGCGGATGAGGCCCGTGAAGGTGCGCGTCCCGTCGGCGGCGCGCACCTCGCTCACAGAGAGGTCCATCGGGAACGTGTCCCCGTTCTTGCGCTGGCCGCTCACCTCGCGCCCGATGCCGATGATGCGGCGGTGGCCCGTCTCGCGGTAGGCGGCCATGTAGCCGTCGTGCTCCTCGTAGTAGGGCGACGGCATGAGCACCTTCACGTTGCAGCCGATGATCTCCTCGGCCACGAAGCCGAAGATCCGCTCCGCGGCGGGGTTCATCGACTGGATCGCCCCGTGCTCGTCGATGGTGATGATGCCATCGACGGTGGTGCGGAGGATGGCGCGGGTCTGGGCCTCGCGGCGGCGGATGTTGTACTCGAGGTCGCGGCGGCGCAGCGACCGCACGAGGAGGTCGGCGACGAGCGTGAGCGTGCTGTACTCCGCCTCGTCGAGCGGAGGGGAGCGGAAGGCGGCGAGGAGGTACGTCTTCGCGCCCACGATGGGGACGACCCACGCCGGCGCAGGCGCGATGGTGCAGAGAGCGGCGAGCGCCTCGCTGGTCGCCTCGTCGAGCGTGGCGGCCTCGTTGGCGGACTGGATAGCCCGCAGGGCCGTTGCCTCATCGCTCCGAGCACCCACCTCGCCGTCCCGGCCGACGACCTCGAAGCGGCCATCCGGACAGGCTTGCAGGAGCCGGACCACCGCGCCGCCGAGCAGCGCCTCGCATGCGGCCTCGGTGTAGTCGCGGAGGCTGATCCAGTCTTCGGCCAGGGCGCGCTGGGCCACGCCCACGAGCAGCGCAGCGTGTGAGGGTGGCATAGGATCGGGCGGGGCGTCAGGCAGCATCGAGGGCGCGCAGCAGTGTGGGGGGCGCGCCAATCTACGCGCGCGCCTGCCTCACGCTCGTCCTCTGACTGTACGTCGTTCTCAGGCCCGGCCGACCTCGCCGCCCATGCCGACGGCGGGGAGCTTCAACTCCTGCGCCAGTTGGTCGAAGGAGAACGGCTTGGCGATGAAGCCGTCCATCCCGGCTGCGAGGCAGCGGCGGCGTTCCTCCGCGAGGGCGTGCGCCGTGAGCGCGATGATACGCGGCTGGCGGTCCGGTGCGATCCGTGCCCGGATGCGCCGCGTCGCCTCCACCCCGTCCATGCGTGGCATCATCACGTCCATCAGCACCACGTCGAACGTGTGTTGCTCGACCTGCTCGACGGCCTCGATGCCGTCGTTGGCGATGACGACCTCGGCCCCGAGCAACTGCAGCATGTTGAGCGCCACGAACTGGTTGTCGGGCTGGTCCTCCGCCACGAGCACGCGCAGGCGCTTGGCGTCCGTCGCCGCGGCCTTCGAGGCGGGCGTGCCCTCGCCGAGGAGCGGGTCGGACGGGGCCCCGTCGGCGCGCATGCGCTGGCGCTCGACGGCCTGCACGAGCCGTTCGTAGAGCGCCTGCCAGTCGAGCGGCTTCAGCAGCACCGCGTCCACGACGCCCGGCGCGTGGATCCGCTCGCCCGCCGACGAGACGATGATGAGCGGGAGCGACCCCGCCTCGGGCAGCGCCCGGATCACACGGGCGAGGTCGATGCCGCTGCAGGAGGGCATCACCATGTCGAGGAGCCCCACGTCGAACGCGTGGCCCTCGGCCAGCAGCGCCAGCGCGCCGTCCGCGTTGGTCGCGGTCTGGACGCGCATGCCCCACTTCTGGAGGTGGTCGCTGATGAGCGCGAGGCTCTCCGGCTGGTCGTCCACGAGGAGCGCCGAGCGCCCGGAGAGCGCCGTCTGCGCGACGCCGACCACCACGCGGCGCGTCGTGCGCGCTGGGCGGAGCGGGAGGCGGAGCGTGAAGACCGAGCCTGCGCCCGGCGCGCTCTCGACCTCGATGGTGCCCTGCATGAGCGCGGCGAGGCGGCTGGAGATCGCGAGCCCGAGGCCCGTCCCGCCGAAGCGCCGCGTCGTGGAGAGGTCGGCCTGCGTGAAGGCGCGGAAGATGCGCGCGCGCACCTCCTCGTCCATCCCGATGCCGGTGTCGCGCACCTGCACCTGCAGCCAGCGCTGGAGGTCGGTCTGCCGCGTCGCCACCTCGACCTCGACGTGGCCCTCGTCGGTGAACTTGACGGCGTTGCCGATCAGGTTGAGGAGGATCTGCTGGAGGCGGCGCTCGTCGCCGAGGAGGCGCGCGGGGACGGTGTCGTCGATGTCGTAGGCGAGGTGGAGCTGCTTGGCGGCGGCCTGCGGGGCCATCGTCTCCAGGACGCTGCGCACCATCGGCTCGATGGCGTAGGGCTCGTCGGCGAGCAGCATCTCGCCCGCCTCGATCTTCGAGAAGTCGAGCAGACCCTCGATGAGGCCGAGCAGGTGGTCGCCGGAGCGCGCGATGCGGTCCACGAAGCCCTTCTGCTGCGCCGTCAGGTCGGTGAGCGCGAGTAGCTCCGAGAACCCGATCACGCTGTTCATGGGCGTGCGGATCTCGTGGCTCATCGCCGCGAGGAACGCGCTCTTGGCGCGGTTGGCGGCCTCGGCGCGGTCGCGGGCGGCCAGCAGGGCGCGCTCGCCCTGGCGCTGCTCCACGAGCACCCCGATCCACTGCGCGAGCATCTGGGCGAGGTCGCGGTCCGCCTCGCTGAAGCCGCCCGGCCGAGGCGTCGGCGACGAGAAGCTGAGCGTGCCGTAGGGCTGGCCGTCCACGCGGAACGTGAGGCCGATGAACGCCTCCAGCCCGAATTTACCGTAGCACGCCGCCTCGCGGTGCTCGGACGCGCCCATGTGGTCGATGGTGACGACGTCGTCCTTGCCCCACACGAAGCAGCAGTACGTCTTGCTGAGCGGGAACCGCGTGCCGGGCGGTAGCGCATCGCCCTGGGCGGTGTAGCTCACGTCCACCTCGTAGACGGCCTCGGCGTCGCCTGGCTGCTCTTCGACCCGGCTCACGAGGCCGAAGTCGAGGCCGAGCACCCGGGCGGTCTCCTGGAGCGCGTAGCGGATGTGGTCGTCGAAGGCGAGGCCGTCGCGCGAGGCGATGTCGTAGAGCAGCATCGAGCGCTGGGCGCGCGCGGCGATGTCGCGCTCGGCGGCGACGCGCGATGTGACGTCGAGGGAGACGGCGATGAGGCCATCCACCGAGCCCGCGCCGTCCTTCTCGCCGTCGTAGACCGGCGTCGCGTAGACCTCGAAGGCGTTGGGGCCGATGTCCGCGGTGAACTGCGTCGGCTCGCCCGAGAGCGTGCGCTCGATGGCGTCGGTGACGATCTCGTTGTCCGCGTAGATATCGAAGATGTTGCTGCCGACGGACTCGCCGGGCTTCAGGCCGAGTGTCTTGAGCGCGTAGCCCTCTGAGAGGGTGAACGTGCCCGCCTTGTCGGTGGCAAAGAGCGTCATCGGGAGGTTGTCGAGGACCGTGCGCAGGCGGCGCTGCGTCTGCTCCAGACTCTCCTGCATTTTGACCTGCTCGGTCACGTCGCGGCCCTCGGGGATGAGCAGCGCCACGCGTCCGTCGTCGTCGAGGACGGGCTTGATCGAGAAGTCGATCACGGCGGTGCGGCCCTCGAGGCCGAGCACCTCGGCGTTGTAGCGCACGAACTCGCCCTCAGCGGCGCGCTCGACCTGCGCGCGGAGGTGCGCCTGGGTCTCAGGCGAGATCGTCCACCAGTGGCACTCCCAGAACGGCTTGCCGACCACGTCCTCGGGCTGGAGGCCCGCGAAGTCGAGCGCCGTCGTGTTCACTTCCAGCATGGTCCCATCCGGCTGCATGAGCCCGATGAACTGGAACATCGAGTTGAAGATGGCCTCGAAGCGCTTCTCGCTCTCGCGCCGGGCCCGCATCAGCTCGATCTCGGCGGTGATGATCTCGGTGTACATCACCAGGCCACCGATCTCGCCCTCGGTGTTGGTCCAGGGGCGGACCTCCCAGCGGATCCAGTCGGTCGTGCCGTCCGCCCGCTGGAAGAGGTCGCCGTCGTTGCTTTCGATGGCTCCGGCTAGGCAACGCTGGTGAACGGCTTTCCAGTCGTCGCCGATCTCGGGGAAGACCTCGTAGTGGCTGCGCCCGAGGATCTCGGCCTCGATGAGCTGGTAGTCGGTCACCCAGCGGTGGCTCACGGCGAGGTAGCGCATCTCGCGGTCGAGCATGGCTACCGCTGGGTGACCGACTACCAGCTCATCGAGGCCGAGATCCTCGGGCGCAGCCACTACGAGGTCTTCCCCGAGATCGGCGACGACTGGAAAGCCGTTC
>JBCCRG010000263.1:0-5652 GCA_039208155.1 Bacteroidota bacterium
ACGATGGCGGCGCGCTTCAACGACCCCGGCGTGACGGGCCTTTACCTCCATCTCCTCGGCTGTCTGAATGATGCCCACGCCTTCGGGCGCACCTCGGCCACGTACGACGCCGACGCGCTGCCGCCGATGGACCCGGAGGCGCTCGCCATCCTCCCGCCGAAGCGCCAGCGCTACCTCGCCGAGATCGCCGACACGTGCCGCACCTACCACCAGCACGTCGAGCAGCAGGCCGCCATTGCGCGGAAGTGGGGCGAGGCGAGCGGAGCCAGAACGCAGGTCGAGGACTGGTCGCCGTCGGACGCCGCGCAGCTCATCGCGCGCCTCGACGACATGGTCGAGCACTGGTGGAGCCAACTCGACGCGCGGAGTCGGCACTTGTTGGAGCACTGGGACGCGAACGTCGAGCGCTACCGCCAGGACGAGTTCGTCTACCAGGTGCGCGGGCGCGACATCCGCCAGCCGCTCACGCACACGACGCTCTCCGGCACGAAGGTGCCGCGCGTCGCGCTGCCGCGCTACTCCGACGCGGGCGACCGCCTCCGCTTCGCCCTCCTCGAAAACCTGCCGGGCTACTTCCCCTACACAGCAGGCGTCTTCCCGCTCAAGCGCACCGGCGAGGACCCCACGCGCATGTTCGCGGGCGAGGGCAGCGCCGAGCGCACCAACCGCCGCTTCCATCTCGTCAGCGAAGGCATGCCCGCCGCGCGCCTCTCGACGGCGTTCGACAGCGTGACGCTCTACGGGCGCGACCCGCACGAACGGCCCGACATCTACGGCAAGGTCGGCAACGCGGGCGTCTCGGTCTGCACGCTCGACGACATGAAGAAGCTGTACTCCGGCTTCGACCTCTGCGCGCCGACCACGTCCGTCTCGATGACGATCAACGGCCCCGCGCCGATGCTCTTGGCGATGTTCATGAACACCGCCATCGACCAGCAAGTCGAGCGCTACCTCCAGGAGGAAGGCCGCGTCGCCGAGACGAAAGCGGTGCTGGCGAAGCGCGCGCGGCGGAAGTACGTCCCCTACGGCCCCGACGGCATCGCCGACGGTCTACCGCCCAACCACGATGGCTTCGGGCTCGGGCTGCTCGGTATCTCAGGCTCCGAACTCGTGGAGGAAGGCGTGCTGAGCCAGGAGGAATATGACGACCTCGCCGCCCGCGCGCTCGCCTCTGTACGCGGCACGGTCCAGGCCGACATCCTCAAGGAGGACCAGGCGCAGAACACCTGCATCTTCTCGACGGAGTTTGCCCTGCGGATGATGGGCGACATCCAGCAGTACTTCATCGACCACGGCGTCCGCAACTTCTACAGCGTCTCAATCTCAGGCTATCACATTGCCGAGGCCGGCGCGAACCCGATCACGCAGCTCGCCTTCACGCTGTCGAATGGCTTCACGTTCGTAGAGTACTACCGCGCGCGCGGCATGGACGTGGACGCCTTCGCGCGCAACCTGTCGTTCTTCTTCTCGAACGGTATGGACGCCGAGTATGCCGTCCTCGGCCGCGTCGCCCGCCGCATCTGGTCGGTGGCCATGCGCGACCTCTACGGGGCCGACGACCGCAGCCAGAAGCTGAAGTACCACATCCAGACGAGTGGCCGCAGCCTCCACGCGCAGGAGATCGACTTCAACGACATCCGCACCACGCTCCAGGCGCTGATGGCGATCTACGACAACTGCAACAGCCTCCACACGAACGCCTACGACGAGGCGATCACGACGCCTACCGAGGAGTCGGTCCGCCGCGCCATCGCGATCCAGTTGATTATCAACCGCGAACTCGGCCAGGCGAAGAACGAGAACCCGCTCCAGGGCAGCTTCCTCATCGACGAGCTGACCGACCTCGTCGAAGAAGCCGTGTTGTCTGAGTTCGAGCGGATCAGCGAGCGCGGCGGCGTCCTCGGCGCGATGGAGACGATGTACCAGCGCGGCAAAATCCAGGAGGAGTCGATGTTCTATGAGCACCAGAAACACACGGGCGAACTGCCGGTCGTGGGCGTGAACACGTTCCAGAACCCGAACGGCACCGCGCACGAGCAGACGGTCGAGTTGATGCGCTCGTCGGACGACGAGAAGCAGCACCAGATCCGCAACCTCCGCGCGTTCCAGGACCGCTACGCCGACCGCTCCGAAGCCGCACTTGCGTACCTGAAGGACGTGGCCCGCGCGGGCGGCAACACGTTCGCGGCGCTGATGGAGGCCGTCCGCGTGTGCTCGCTCGGCCAGATCACGGAGGCGCTCTTCGAGGTCGGCGGGCAGTACCGCCGGAACATGTAGGCGCGACGGCGTGCAATAGGGTGGACCAACCCGAAGCGACGATGGACACGCTCAGCCCGTACGAAGCCCCGCCGATCCCGACCTACCCCGGTCGCACGATGGCAGATTTTGACGCCTTGACCGAGGGCACACTTGCCCAACTCGTCGATGGAACCTTGCTCATGTCTCCTGCCCCTTCCCTTCGGCATCAACGAATTGCTACCTACTTGACGCGCCTGTTCGGCAACTTCGTGGAGGAGCAAGACCTCGGGGCCGTGATCGCTGCGCCCGTTGATGTCCGGCTGCGCGAGGACCAGGCGTTTCAGCCCGACCTGCTCTTCGTCAGCCACGCGCGCTACGACGTGCTCTCTGAGCGAGGCTTGGAGGGCGCACCCGACCTGGTCGTGGAAGTACTCTCGCCCTCGACGGGGTACTACGACCTCACAGCGAAGCGGCGCGTCTACGAGCAGAGCGGCGTGCGGGAGTACTGGATCGTGGACCCGCTCGAAGAGACGGTCGAGGTGTTGGCGCTGGCGGACGAGGGGTACCGAACCGCAGTGCGGGTCGAAGGGCGTGGGCAGGTCGCCTCCGTCGTGCTCGATGGCTTCACGCTCGACGCGGCCTCGCTCTTTGCACCGCTCCGGTGACGCCTCCAGCATGTGCGCCAGTCCAGATCACCGAGGCGCTCTTCGAGGTGGGCGGGCAGTACCGCCGGAACATGTAGCGGCCCGTACAGGCTAGACTCGAATCGTGCCCTATCTGCTGCGCTCGTGGCGTATCGTGGAGCACCACGGGATCCCTCACACACGGTCGGCACCATGACTCTCCTCCTCTTTGGCGGTACCGGCATGATCGGCCACGGCGCTCTCAACGCGGCGCTTGCCGACGACCGCGTGTCCCGTGTCATTTCCGTCGGTCGTCGCCCCACGGGGCGGCGGCACCCGAAGCTGGAGGAGGTGGTCCACGCCAACCTAGCCGACCTCGGGCCGCTCGCGGACCGCCTCGCCGTCGCGGACGCGTGTCTATTCTGCCTCGGCGTCTCGGCGGCCGGGATGAGCGAGGCGGACTATCGACGCGTGACGTACGACCTCACGCTGTCCGTCGCCCGCGACCTCGCCGGTCGGAATCCGGCCATGACGTTCGTCTACGTCTCAGGCGCGGGCACCAATGCCGAGAGTCGACAGATGTGGGCGCGCGTGAAAGGGGAGACGGAGAACGCCCTCGCGGGCCTGCCCTTCGCTGCCGTCTACAACGCACGGCCTGGAGTGATTCAGCCCGTCGGCGGTGCCACCTCACGGACGAGGCTCTATCGGGCGATCTACACGGCGATGGCTCCGCTCATGCCGCTGCTGCGCCGCGCTTTCCCGAAGTCATTCCTCGATACCGACCAGCTCGGCCGGGCGCTCGTCGAGGCCGGGGTGGCTGGGGCCTCGGATCGTACCCTGGAGGTCCCCGACCTGCAGGCTCTCGCGGCGCGCGCCGAAGGGCAGGTCTGACGCGGTCAGACCGACCGGCCATGTTTTCTGTAACGAGACGTCCGTTGCCCTTGGGTGCCTGGACGTCCCTTTCCACCGCTGGCGGTCCTCACCGCACGCGGTCAGCCTTTTCCGATCCAGCTTCGATACGCCCATGCGAATGCTCACCCTCCTCGTTCTCCTCGTCAGCAGCTGTGCGCAGGGGCAGCATACGGAGCCGACTTCCGCTGACGGCTGGGCCGTCGCCGAGCCCGCCGCTGAGGGGCTGGACCCGGACGCGCTGGCAGCAGCCGTCACCTTCATCGAGCAGGACGAGCACGACGACTTTCGCGGCCTCGTCGTCGCCAGAAACGGGAAGCTCGTGGCGGAGCACTACTTCAACGGGCACGGCCCCGATTCCCTCCAGGACATGCGCTCGGCGGGGAAGAGTGTGACCTCCGCGCTCGTCGGCATCGCCATCGCGGAGGGCCTGATCTCGGGCGTGGACGCGCCAGTCCTCCCCCTCTTTCCGGCGTACGCGCCGGTCCTCCACGACGGAGCGGACAAGCAGGCGATCACCATCGAGCACCTCCTCACGATGTCGTCCGGCATCGCGGCCGACGCCGACGACCCGTCCTCGCCCGGCTACGAGGACCGGATGTGGGAGACGGAGGACTGGGTTCGCTTCGTGCTCGACCTCCCGATGTCACACGAGCCGGGCTCAGCGTGGGTCTACTCCTCGGCGAGTTCGTTCCTCGCAGGCGCATCCGTGGAGGAGGCAGCCGGGCAGTCACTCGCGGCCTTCGCGGAGGACCGGCTGTTCGGACCGCTCGGCATCGAGCAGTACCGCTGGCTGGCGACGCCGATGGGGCGGACGGTCGCGCAGGGCAACCTCTGGCTCCGGGCGCGCGACATGGCGAAGTTCGGCCAGCTCTACCTCGACGGCGGGCGCTGGCAGGGGCAGCAGGTCCTCCCCGAGGCATGGGTCCGCGCGTCGGTAGAGCCGCTGTACCCGGTTCCGTGGGAGAACTACGACAGCTACGGCTACGCGTGGTACACCCACACGCTCACGGTAGAGGGGCGCGCATTCCGGTACACCATCGCCTCGGGCAATGGGGGCAACAAGATCTACGTGTTTCCGGACGAGCGGATGGTGGTCGCGATCCAGAGCGCAGCGTACAACACACGCTACGGTCACCCTCGGTCATTCAACGTGCTCAAGCGCGTGCTCGCTGCTGTGGTTGCGTGAGGAGCTGGACCGGGTGGTTTTAAGCTGGGTAGGCGAGTACTTTGCGTCCGGCTGGCGTCTCGCTGCAACGTAGGCACGTCCGACCAGCGACGCATTCATCGCCCCGTACTGCTGCGCTGCCATCTGCCTGCGCGGGTAAGCAGCCAGCGGCCCTACGCTCCACCCACCTGCAAGCTCACCACCGCATGCTCCGTACGTTTACGCTCGTCGTCCTCGCCTTCGCCCTCGTTGCGTGCTCCGGTTCGGAGGAAGCGCTGGCCCCACCGGATTCCGGCCCCGCGTTCACGATCCAGCAGCCTCCACGTGGCTCGCTCTCGCAAGCCCAGCTCGACGAGATCGCTGCGGATATCCGTCGGCTCGAAGCGCGTCCTCTCGCTGCGGGTGCCTCCGAAGGTCGAACGGCTCTGTTTCAATGGATTACCAGGGCGACCGCATGCTAAAAACTCTGGACGCTTCTCGCAGTCGGTACCCGCGAATACAGATCGTATGGGCAGGTCGTCTTCGATAGAAGATGGCTGTGGGTGCGTTAAAAATTAGCGTGCGGTCGCCCTGAATGGATCACGGGCTCACCCGACGTAAGTGTGAGCCTGGACAGCGGCGTCATCGGCCCGCTTCTTGACTCGAACAGCCGGTACAAGGGCGACCTCCTCACGCAGTTCATCCTGTCAAGTGCGGCCCACAAGATCGAAACCC
>JBCCRG010000264.1:0-5585 GCA_039208155.1 Bacteroidota bacterium
CGATCCCGAGTTCGCCCGCGAGGTGCTCGACGGCTACCTCCGCGCCGACCTTGGCCTGATCGGTACCGTCGTCGAGGGGATGCGTACGCGTTCCTATGCGGAGGTAACCGCTGCAGCACACAAGCTCAAGTCGTCTGCGGCGACGCTCGGCGCGGTGGCTTTCTCGAAGGTCTGCGGCCAGGTGGAGGCGGAGAGCCGCCAGCAGCGCTTCACCGGCGACATCGCCGCGCGCATCGCGTCGTTCCGGGCGCATGGCTTCGCCTTCCGGAACGTCGTCCAGGAGGCGCACGACAGCGTCTGAGCTACGCCGCCGACCCGCGCCTCAGAATGCCTGGCCGATACCGAAGTGGAACAGCGGGCGGCGGAAGCCGTCCGGAAACCACGCAGACCCAGCCTGCGGCTCGCGGACTCGGTAGGCGAGGTCAAACCGGACGACGAGGAACTCCCACCCTATGCGCAGGCCGAAGCCAGCGCTGACGCCGAGTTGGCGGTAGAACGCATCGACGTAGAAGCGTCCCGCGTCGTCGCCGGGGTTGCGCGGGCCGATCCATACGTTGCCGGCGTCGGTGAACAGCGCCCCGCTCCAGTTAGCCTCGAACAGGTCGCGCACGAGGATCGTCCGGCCCTCGGCGCTGAGTTCGAGCTTGATGTCGCCGCCCTGCACGAATGCGCCCTCGGTGTTGGCCGTCCCAGGCCCGAGCGTCCGTAGCGCCCAGCCGCGCACGCTCGTCGCGCCGCCGATGTAGAACCGCCGGTCGAACGGCACGACCGGCGCCTGGCCCGTCGGCAGCGCCACCCCGAGGATGCCCTTGAAGGCGAAGGTGCTGCGTCGCGAGACGGGGATGTACTGCCGGGCGTCCGCACGCAGGCGCACGTAGGGTCGATACTCTAGATCGGCCCCATCCACGACGCTCGGCAATGTGCCCTCCAGTGTGTCCGGCGTGAACACGAACTCGTCCAGCAAATACAGCAGGTTGCCGCCCGTCTCAATGCTGACCTCGCGGATGTAGCCCCGGTCGCGACGGAACAGGTTGGCGGTCGAGCTGCGGAGGCTGTAGCGGAACGCGTTGTTCACCTGCGGACGCGTGTAGTCCTCCAGCAGGAACTCGCGCTCAACGGGGTCCTGGATGATGCTGAGGTACTCCTGGTCAAAACCACTCAGCGTGTCCGGGTCGCTCAGGTTCACGTCCAGCAGATCGATGAACGACGAGGTGCGGCGTCCGTGCTGAAGTTCGAGCTGCGCCCCCACCTCAATGCGGCTGCGGATGAGGATGCGGAGCAGGTCGCGGCGCGCCGTGAGCAGGCGCACGGCGTAGCGCGTCCGGGCGTCGCTGAGCCGGAGCCATTGCTCGGCGCGGCCAAACGGCCGCACGAGGTAGGGGTAGGTCAGCGTCGCCCCCACGTCGAGTTGGGCCGTCGGGAAGCCACCGTCGAACGTTCCCGCGACGGAGCCCGAGGTGCTGAGGGCGAACACCTCGCCCGCACCGAACGCGTTGACGTTGCGGTAGGTGACGCCCGCACCGAGCCCGAGCTCGTCGCGCTCGGTGCCGAGCAGGTACGAGCGCTGGAGCACAAAGCCTTCGAGTCGGATGCTGTGGCGCGGCCGGGTACGCAGCCGGATCCGGTGCGGCAGCATCGACAGGGCGGATGAATCGCCCGCCGCGCTGTCGGGGGGGACTGCCGGGAGCGTCGTGATCTCGGTGAACCCGAACACGCCGATGCGTTCGAGCCGCTGCTTCGTCGCGCGCAGCCGCTCCACGTCGTAGAGGTCGCCCGGGTCGAACCGAAGCGCGCGGTGCAGCAGAAACGGCTCCAGCTGCACGTCGTCCTCAATGCGGGTGGTCACGGTGCCCATCCCACGGGTGAGCGTGTCTACGCGGACGGGCGCAGTTTCGGGGCCCTGCACCTCCACGATCACGTCGCCAAACCGCATCTGCGGCCCTGGCCGGATGTCGAAGCGCACATCGACGGTGTCAGGCTGTGTGTCGTCCGTGGCCCCGAAGACAACGGCCCGAATCGAATCCCTCCCCACGAGGGGGTAGCCGTTGCGCTGCAGCGTCTCGATCACCCGTCCCCGCTCCGCGACGAGGTCGGCTTCGGCGAAGCGCTGTCGGTTCGTCTCGAGCGTCAGCGGCGCGGACGCTGCCCGGGCGCGGAGCAGCGTCTCGGACACCACCGCCTGCTGCGTTTCGGCGGGGACGGCGTCGAGCCCGGCGTACCAGACCGTGTCCAGCATAGACGCTTGGCCCGGGTCTACGCTGAAGCGCACGCGAGCGCGCTGCCCGTCCAGCGTGTCTACCACAGCCGTCACGGTGGCTTGGCGGTAACCGTCCTGCTGATAAAGCGCTGCGAGCCGGTCGGCATCCCCTGCCACCACGGCCGTATCGAGCACGGCGGGCGGCTCGCCTACGCGACGGAGCAGCCGTCCAAACCACGTCGTCCCGTTGCCGAGCTGGTAGAGCCAGTAGCCCGGCGTCAGGCCCGTGATCCCGAAAAGGCCTCGGTTCTCGCGTGTCCGCACAAACTGCAGGAGGTCGTCGCGGCTGTACCCCTGCCGGTCGCCTCCGATAGACCGGTCGATCACGCGGACCGTCGCCGAGTCCGTCGCGACAGCCTGAGCCTGAGCGTTAGCCGCCAGAGCTCCAGCCATGGCGACAGCGAGGAGCCCTAGCAGGGTACCTCGCCGAAACGCAGCGAGGGTGCGTCGTCTCTCACGCACCGCTCGGCCCAGCAGGGACCGGCTCCACCGCGTTTGCACGAAGGCTACTCCTCCTCGTAGTAGAAATCGTCGGTGGTCGTCGGGTAGTCAGGCCACACCTCCTCGATGTTCTCGTAGGGCTCGCCGTCGTCCTCGATCTCCTCGAGGTTCTGGGTCACTTCCAGGGGCGCGCCGGTGCGGTCTGCGTAGTCGATGAGTTCGTCCTTCGTCGCAGGCCAGGGTGCGTCTTCGAGGTGAGCGGCGAGTTCGAGGGTCCAGTACATGGGAATGGCGTCGAATGAGAGAGGCTGGAGGCGGCGCCCCGGACTCGGGTGCATCAGGAAGGAAGCCGATCGGAAACCGTGGCTGCACGATAGGGCGAGCATCCCGCAAAAGCAAGCCAGCCCAGACAGAAGCGAGAAAGAGGAGCAAGCGGAGATAAACCGGGGCTGCTCGTTCGGTTCCCACCCGGGACTGCGCAGTCTGGATCGCCCAACTTCAGACGGACTGGCATAACACAGAGCCGGGCAGCGAAGGCGTCCCCGCTGCCCGGCTCTGGACCTGTGCCCGGACGGCTACGCGCCGCCCAGCATGGCGTTGTCCTCCGAGGCCTGCTGGAGGAGTTCCTGGTATTCCTGCGGCGACACGCCCGGCGCGAACGTCGTCACGGGGTTAATCGCATCGCCGTCGAGTTCGCGGACCTCGTAGTGGAGGTGCGGTGCCGTCGAGAGGCCGGTGTTGCCGGTGTAGGCGATAAGCTGACCACGCCTGACGCGGGTGCCCTCACGGACGTCCGGGGCGAAGCGCGACAGGTGCGCGTAGCGCGTCTCGCGGTTGCTCTTGGCGTGCCGGATCTTGACGAGGTTGCCATAGCCGCCGCTCACACCGCGGAAGCTGACGACGCCGTCCGCCGTCGCGTAGACCGGCGTACCCGTCGGCGTGGAGAAGTCGACGCCGTTGTGCTGCTTGCGTGCCCGGAAGATCGGGTGGACACGGAGGCCGAAGCCCGACGTGAGGCGCCCGGAGGTCGGGAGCATGGCGGGCGTCTCGTTGAGGCGAGCCTGATGACGCTCAGCAAGCACGAAGAGCTCGTCGAAGCTCTGCGACTGGAGCGCGATCTGGCGCTCGAGTTGGTCGAACGTCTCCACGTTCTCGCGGAGGACGCGGCTCGTCGGACGGCTAAACCGGTCGAACGACTCGTCACGGGCACCACCGACACCGACCTGCAGCACGTCCTCTGGGATCGGGTCCGCGCCGAGAACCGCGCGGTAAAGCTCGCGGTCCTTCGAGGACAGCGCCTCGATTTGGGAGGCGAAGGTGGAGACTTGCTCCGTGCTCGCAGCGAGCTGCGTCTGCAAGCGTTCGATCTCCTCCTGCTGAGAGATTTCCAGCGGAGTCTGGGCGGTACTCCAGAGATACCAGGTCGCGCCACTGGCGAGGATCAGCGTGGCGACAACAACGACGGCGATGTGCTTGAGGAAACGGGCGGGGGTAGGCTTGACCTCTACGAAGGTGCAAGCCTCGTGATCGTAATGGTAGTAGGTGTTTTTGGGCATCGAGGCGAGCGGCTGCAGGCGTGGTGGTAGGGCTGGGGCAAGCAGCTCGCTCCCTGTGGTGGGCACACGTCATACCGGGGCGGCTCCGCCAAAGCGGAGACCAGCAAGCAGGGGAGCCGGTACAATGTGCTCAACACGGGGAGCCAGGCTTGGAATCAGCCGGAGCGCCTTGGAGGACGGCGCGCGCTGATTCATCGGAGCACCCCCGACTCCTCGCCCAACTCGCAAACAGCGAGCCAAGCGCAGAAATGACCTCCGGGGGTGTAGGATTGGGTGGGTGAGGAGGCTTATTAAGATAGCCGCCCCCGGAAAGTGTGTCAACTGTTGTGTCATACCCGCCAGCGGCAGCCGCGCCGAAGCCAGAACGAGGAGGCAGAGTGGGGGCTGTAGGCTATCGGCTGTCAGCTATTGGCGCGTGCCAACCCACGAGGTGGGTGCGGTATGCCGGCGCGCTTCTCGTCCGCACGTTCATACGTCCAGCCCTTCCGCTCCTCGTAACCCCGATTCTCCGGTTCGGCCTACTCGTAGTCGTGCTCGAAGTAGGTCACGCCGCGACGTGGGCGGGCAGGCCCATCGCTCTTCGCCGCGATGCGCTCGGCGAGCCGCTGCTTCATGATCTCGGCGGGGTCGTAGCCGTAGTGCCGCAGCAGGTGGTTCATCGCGATGACCTCGCAGATCACCGTCACGTTCTTGCCAGGGATGATGGGTAGGCGCACGAGCGGTAGGTCGACGCCGAGGAGACCCTGCGCCTCGCCGGTCATGCCCACGCGCGTGTACTCGCGGTCGGGCTCCCAGTGCTCCATCTCCACCACCACCTCGATGCGCTTCTGGAACCGGATCGCCCGGATGCCGAACATCGCGCGCACGTCCACGAGGCCGATGCCGCGGATCTCCATGAAGTGCCCCATGAGATCGGTCCCTGCGCCCATGACCACGTTCTCGGCCTTCTTCGTAACCACCACCACGTCGTCCGCGACGAGCCGGTGGCCGCGTTCCACGAGGTCGAGCGCCACCTCGCTCTTGCCAATGCCCGACCTCCCAGTCAGGAGCAAGCCCACGCCGTAGACATCCACCATCGAGGCATGGACCGTCTGCATCGGGGCGAACTGGTCCTCCAGAAAGTCCCGGAGGTGGTACATAAACTCCGTGGACGGCATCGGCGTCCGGTAGACGGGCACGCCCGCGCGCTTCGCCTGCTCGATCTGTTCGAGCGCGAGGTGGTTGCTCTCGGTCAGGATGAGGCACGGCACCGGGAAGTTGACGAGCCGCTGGAACGCCGCTGCGCGCGCATCCCCGTCGAGGTAGGCGAGGAACTGGCTCTCCGTGTTGCC
>JBCCRG010000265.1:0-5585 GCA_039208155.1 Bacteroidota bacterium
CTCGGGGCTCGTGCCGGGGATGCCCGCCAGCGGCTGCGTCTCGCCCATGCCGAAGGCTTCGAGGCGGCTCGACGCGACGCCCTGGCTGCGCAGGAAGTTCTGCACCGACGTGGCGCGCTGGTCCGAGAGCCGCTGGTTGAGGTCATCCCCGCCGTCGGTGGAGGCGTGGCCTACGATCACGGCGTCGTGGTCGGCATACTGCTGCATCGAGGCGGCGAGGTCACGGAGGTCGGCCTGCACGCTCGGGCGCAGCGTCGCCTGCCCGACGTCGAAGAGAAGCGCGTTGTCGAAGACGAGCTGGATGCCCGCCGCGTTGCCCTCGGCGTCGTAGACGGGCTCGACGGAGGCGCTTTCGAGTTCCTGGTCGAGTTCCTCAGCCTGCTCCTCGATGCGGCTGCCGATGATGGCTCCGGCCGTGCCGCCGACGGCCGCGCCGATGATGGCGCCCTTAGCCGGCGAGCCGCCGAGGATCTCGCCGAGGATGGCCCCAGCGACAGCCCCGCCGCCGCTGCCGATCACGGCACCTTTGCCGGTGTTGCTCATGCTCTCGCAGCCCGTCAGCGCGACGGGCACGGCGACGAGCAGCGCGAAAAGCGGAAGGGTGCGAAGGTTTAGTCGTGTCATGGTCGGAATAGGGAAGTCAGCACAGGTGGTGGAGAGGGGCGCGCCGGACTGTCAGCCCCGCGCGCATGGTCTTCAACCAATGAGTAAGCCGGAACGGTTCCGGTCGAGGTAACACACGCCACCGCGACAAGTCGGGCGGGGGCGATACGAGCGCTAGCCTGTCAATCGCATTCGCTCACCGCTCCAGTCGGGGAAGAGCGTGCGGTCGTCAGCGATGCCGAGTGTGGGCCCGGCGACGCCTGCGAAGACCGCGCGGAAGTCGGTCGTCACGGGGAGATCGCGGCCGTCTTCGAGTGCGTCGGGGTCGAGGACGAGCGGCTGGCCGTGGACGCGTCCGCCCGCAATGCCGTTGCCGAGCACGAACATCGCCGAGGCGCGGCCGTGGTCGGTGCCGCGCGCGCCGTTCTCGGCAACGGTCCGCCCGAACTCGGTCATCGTCATCACGGTCACATCGTCGTGGTGACGTTCGAGGTCAGTCCAGAAGGCCGCGAGGCTGTGCGCGAGATCGGTCGCCTGCCGCGCGAACGAGCCCACTTCGCCGCCCTGGCGCACGTGCGTGTCCCACCCGCCCTGCTCGGCGAAGGCGACTTCGAGGCCCACGTCGAGCTTGATGAGCTGCGCGATCTGGCGGAGCGCCTGCCCGAGCTTCGAGCGCGGATACTCGGCTCCGTTCTCCGGACGGTAGTTGCCGAGATCGGCCTCCTGCAGCAGCCGCGCCGCGTCGAGGCCGTCACGCCCGGCCTGCGTGAGCGCGTCGTCCTGCCCCAGCAGTGAGCGCGTCGTCTGCTCGTAGAGCGCTTCGAGGCTCTGCCCGGCCGTCATCGCGAGATCGGCACCGCGCACGTGCAGCCCGAAGTCTTCGAGCTTGGCGATGGAGAGCGCGTTGGCGGGCCCGAAGAGCGAGCGCGGCAGCGCGGGCGTCAGCGCGACGGCCTGGAACGGCGTCGCCTCGTGCCCGGCGAGCCCGACCGCGCGGTTGAGCCAGCCGCTCGACGCCTTGCGCCCCGGTGTGCCCGTCTCCATGTAGTCCTGCGCGTCGAAGTGCGAGCGCGTCGTGTTGGGCGAGCCGACGCCGTGGACGATGGCGAGGCGCTGCTCCTCGAAGAACCGCGCGAGCGGCGACAGCGCCGGGTGCAGCCCGTACGTCCCGTCGAGGTCGAGCAATTGGGTCTCCGCATTCCGCGCCCCCGAAAGCGTCAGCGACGGGCGGACGCGTTGCAACTGCGGGTCCACGAGCGGCTGCACCGCCGCGAGCCCGTCCATCGCGCCGCGCTGGAAGAGGCACACGAGCGTCTTTCGGCGCTGAAAGAGGCCCGGCGCAGCGCTAGCCTGCGCACTCCGTCCGAGGAACAGCGGGCAGCCACCGAGCCCGCTCGTCAGCAGCGCGAGGCCCGAGGACTTGAGAAAGGCACGACGGTCGATCATGATAGTGAGGCCGTGTTGCAGTGACGCCGTGTCGCCGTGTTTGTGCTCTCGTTCGACCGGGCTCAGCCACGGCAAAACGGCATCACGGCCGTACGGCAGAACTCAGTTACTGTCGTTGAAACTCGGGAGACCCCAGGATCACGCCGACGACGAGCGCGAGCGTGTCATCGGGGCGCATCGTGGGCACGCGGCGGGTGCGTGGCGGGTCGTCCGTGTCGAGGCGTTCGCCGTCCACCATGTCGGGGCGGGCTTCGGGGGCGGCGTCGCGGACGCGCGCCGCGAACCCCGGGCTGGCGACAAGCGGCGACAGGCGCGCGATGGTCTCATCGAGGTCGCGACCCGGAAGGAGCAGACGGGCGTACGTCTCCAGCGCCGCCTCGGCGGACTCGGGCTGCCGGTTCTGGTTGAGCGCAGCCAGGTCGATCTCGATGTCGCGGAAGGTGTCCTGGGCAAGCCTGAGGCCGAAGTCCATGCGCGCGAGCAGGGAGCCCGTGTTGACCCACGCCTGCGAGGCCTCATCGTACCCTGTCGGCGCAGGGGCGCGGTACGGCGTCTCCCCCATCGTGCGCAGCACCCTCGCGAGGACGCCCGACCGCAGCATCTCGGCATCGGTGGCACGCAGGGCGCTCGCGACGTACTCCAGCGGCGTCTTGACCTTGCCCTCCAGGGCGGGCAATGCCCAGAACTCGGGGGCCTCCACAACTGCCCACAGCATCGCTTCGAGATCGCCGCCCGTCTCCGCGAACACCTCGGCCAGCCGCTCCACGAGCACCGTGTCGGGATCGTCCTGAATAAACTTCACCGCCAGCTTGCGCGCGATGTGCTGAGCGGTAGACGGATGTGCTGCCAGCATGCCGAGCACACGTTCACCCTCGTCGATGCCACGCCCGGCGGGAAACGTCTCACCGAGGATAGTCTTTGCGTCTGCATCGTGAAGGCCAGGGACGTAGAGAAAAAACCCGTCGCGAACGATGCCAGGGCCATTGACGAAGCGGTCGAGTTGCTGACGCCCGCGCTCGTTGACCGTCGCGGCCTGGAAGCGGCTTACCGGCACGACAGTCCAGCCCGTGAACGCGCGCGCCACCTCCTCGATGTCAGTCTGCGTGTAGCCGCCGTTCACACCGAGGGTATGCAGTTCCATCAGCTCGCGGGCGTAATTCTCGTTGATGCCGGTGAGCCCGCTGAGGACGCGGCGCGGGCGGGGGGCCTCGGTGCGCGTGCCCGGCGGCGCGATCGAGAGTGCGTTGTCGAGATAGAGCAGCATCGCTGGGTGCCGTGCCGTCGCGCGCAGCATGTCCTCGAAGCGGCCCGTGACGTGTGGACGGATGGCCGTCTCTTCGAAGTCGCGTACGAAGAACGCCACGTCCGGCGCGAGCTCGACGTTGAAGTGGTTGTACCAGAAATCGGCCAACACCTCTTGGAGCTGATGCGGGCTGTAGATCGCGCGCGTGAGCTTGTAATGCGTCAGGTCGCGGAAGATTTCCACGCCGTTCCGGTAGCCCATCTCCTCGCGCACCTGCTGGATGGCGGCTCGGCCCTCCGGCGAGTTTACCGACACGTCATCAGCGACGAGACCGCGATTGCGCGCCTCGCGCATGAGCTGTCCGGTGCGGCGGTAGGTCTGCGCGAGTTCCTCCGGCGTGCCCGTGAGCGCGTGGAAGCTTTCCATCCGCACCATGAGCTCGGCCGGATCGGGACCAGGGCTGAGTTGCGCCGCAAACCACGCGTCGAAGCCCTGGGCAACGACAGCCTCGACCTCGCCGAGACGTGGCCCGTAGGCGAACCGGTTAAGCAAGTGCGCTGCCGCCTCGCGCTCGGTGAGTCCGGCTGCGACATACGGCATCCGCGATGCCTGCATGGCCGCAGTGTCCCCTCGACGGTCTACGTCCACCGCCGACGTGCTAGGCCGCTGGGCACAAGCGGCACCAGTCAGGACAAACGTGAAGAAGACAGCAAGCAGACGCATCGGAGGGGCATGCAAGCGTAGGACACAGAGTCAACCCAAATCCGGCCTCGACGTTCGAATCAGACCGCGCAGGTACTTCTGGGGTGGATAGCAGGATACAAGGAACGCGCCAAGCTTCCCATTGCGCATCCGTGCAAGACGAGCGGCGAAGGCATCGCGGTTGTGTGTCGAAATGATGGCGGCGGCTCGGGTGCGCGCGCCTACACCGTCAGCCGGCCGCCTTCGGACGCAGCGTGGCGTGGACAGCCTCCGCAATCGACGCGCCCAGCGCTGACGACACGGCGTGCTCGTCGATACCCTCGGTGAGGACAACCAAGGTGTAGGGCGTATCGGACACCGTGCCGGGCTCGGGGTACACCAGCGCGGCGTCGTGGTGGATGCGGGTGATCCAGCCAGTCTTGTGCGCCACACGCGCGCCCTCGGGCAGCCCGGCCGGGATCATCGTGTTGTAGCGCTGGTCAAGCAGGATCGCTTCCATCGCGGCGTCGGCTTCCGGGCTGACGGCCTCGCGGCGGCCGAGCGCCGTCATCAGCGCGGCGAGGTCGGCCGCGGTAGCGGAGTTGCTCAGGCCCGCGCGGTAGGCCGGGATATCCTCCACGCCGCGCAGCACCCGCATCGACGTCGTGCCGAGCCGCTCGATGGTCGCCTGCACGGAGTCGGCCTCGACGTGCGCGATGAGGAGGTTGGTCGCGAGGTTCGAGGAGTGCGTCGTCATCCGCTCAGCGAGGGTGCGGATCGCGACGGGCTCGCCAAGCCGCGCGTAGAGCGCCGTGTCCGAGTCCGCCTCGATCTGGTAGGGCGAGCCGTCCACGATCGAGCGAAACTCGTTGACGAGAAGCAGCGAATCGTCGAGGCTGAAACGTCCCGCCTCGGCCTGCCGGAAGAGCTCGATCAGCACCGGCACCTTCATCGTGCTTGCGGCATGGAAACTTCGGTCGCTCTCGCGGTCGAATCGAGTCCCCGTCGCCGCGTCCCGGATCGCCACCGCGACGGTCGCCTCGGGGTGCGCTGCCGCGAGGGTATCGATCTGCTCCGCCAGCGCGTCGAGGTCGGGCGAGGGCGGCAGTGGGTTCTCGGACGCAGGCCCACAGGCCGCGAGGAGCAGAGGGACGAGCACGAGCAGGAAGCGAGCAGGCATCGGACAGCGGAGGACGACGGGAGCACGCCGCAAGGTAGGGGTTGCTACTTTGAGCGCCCGAGCCACCGTCCCTGCCCCCTCATGTCGCATCTCCTCCGCACCATTCCGCTCGCCGCGCTGCTGCTCTTCGCCGCGACCTCCTGCCGCGCTCAGCCCGCAGCGCCGACTCCCGACGCGGACCTACAGACCGCCATCGAGGCCGCCGTCGGGGGCTTTGAGGGCGTCGTCGGCGTCTACGTCCGCCACCTACCCTCGGGCCGCACAGCCGAACTCCACGCCGACTCGCTCTTCCCCACGGCGAGCATGATCAAGGTGCCGATCCTCGTCGCGACGTTCCAACGCATCGAGGACGGGGACCTCGACTACGGGGCCGACCTCGTCTTCCGCGACTCGCTCCGCTACAGCGAATACGACCTCTTCGGCGACCTCCGC
>JBCCRG010000266.1:0-5575 GCA_039208155.1 Bacteroidota bacterium
CGGAGGCCATCGACGACGTCTACCTCATCGGCATCTGCGGCAAGGGCATGGGCGCGCTGGCCGAGTTGCTCCGCGAGGCAGGCTACGCCGTACGCGGGAGCGACGCCGCTGCGTATCCGCCGATGAGCACGCGGCTCGCGCGGCTCGGCATCACAGTCCTCGACGGCTACGACCCGGCGCACCTGAAGTCTGCCCCCAGCCTCACTGTCGTGGGCAACGCCTGCACGCCGACGCACCCAGAGGCGGCGCATGCGCGCGACGAGCGCCTCGTCCAGACCTCGCTGCCGGGGGCCATCGGGCACGTGTTTTTGCAGCAGCGCCGGAGCCTCGTTGTCGCCGGGACCCACGGCAAGACGACTACCACGGGGCTTCTCGCACACGTCCTCCGCGAGGCGGGCCGCGACCCTGGCTTCCTCGTCGGCGGCGTGATGGCGGGCCTCGACCGCACCTGCGCCGTCGGCAGCGGGCCGCACTTCGTGATCGAGGGTGACGAGTACGACAGCGCCTACTTCGACAAGCGCCCGAAGATGCTGCTCTACCGCCCCACGGGCGCCATCGTGACGTCGCTGGAGTTCGACCACGCCGACATCTACGACGACTGGGATGACTACCGCGCCGCCTTCGAGGCGTTCGCGGCGCTCGTCGGCACCTACGGCGCGCCCGTGACAGGAAACCCTGGCACGCTCGTCCTCAACGGCGACGACGCGCACGTCCGCGCGCTCGCCGCGCACACAACGGCGGCCGTGCGCACGTTCGGCCTGGATGCGGAGAACGACGTGACGGCGCAGCACGCGCTCGCGGGCGAAGGTGGGCAGCGCTTCGACCTCGTCGTGGACGGCTTGGCCGTCGCGGAGGTGTTCCTGCCGATGAGCGGCGCGCACAACCGCATGAACGCGCTCGCCGTGGCCGGGCTCGCGCTCGCCGAGGGGCTGACGCCCGCCGAGGTGGCGGCGGGGCTGTCGACGTTCCGCGGCATGCAGCGCCGCCAGGAGGTGAAGGGCCAGGCGGGCGGCGTGCTGGTCGTGGACGACTTCGCGCACCACCCGACGGCTGTCGCGAAGACGCTCGACGCGGTCCGCGAGCGCTGGCCTGCGCGCCGTCTCGTGGCCGTGTTCGAGCCGCGCAGCAACTCGTCCCGCCGCAAGCTCTTCGAGGCCCGCTACACCGAGTCCTTCGACGCCGCCGACGCGGTCTTCCTCAAGACGCCGCCGCTGCGCCACAACGACGACCCTGCGGACTTCCTCGACCCGCAGGCCGTCGCCACCGAGATCGCCCGACGCGGTACGCCCGCTGCCGCCTACGAGAGCGTGGATGCGCTCCTCCCCGACCTGCTCGCCGAACTCCGCCCCGGCGACCTCGCGCTCGTGATGAGCAACGGCTCCTTCGACGGATTGATGGGGCGGCTCCTCACGGCGCTCGGAGGGTGAGGCGGTGTTGCCGTGCAGCCGTGTCGCCGTGTCGCGTTCATTCCAAGCAGGACCTACTTCTTCGACGCACGGCACAACAGCTTCACGGACCACGGCTGCACTATGCTCGATGCTCTCGGCCATCGCATTGCGCTCAACACGACGCCTCGCCGGATCGTGTCGCTGGTGCCGAGCCAGACGGAACTGCTGGCGGACCTCGGGCTGGACGCTGAGGTCGTCGGACTGACGCGGTTTTGCGTGCACCCGGCGGGGTGGAAGGCGCGGAAGCAGACCGTCGGCGGGACGAAGAACGTGCGGCTCGACCGGGTGGCGGTGCTCGCGCCTGATCTCGTGATCGCCAACAAAGAGGAGAACGTCCGCGAGCAGGTCGAGGGCATCGCCCGCGACGGGTGTCCCGTCGTTGTCACCGACGTGGCGACCGTCGCCGATTCGCTGGCGATGATCCGTGATGTGGGTGTGCTCGTGGGGCGGCCCGCCGAGGCGGCGGCGCTCGCCGACGAGATCGCGTCAGGCTTCGACGCGTTCACTCGCGGAGTCAATGAAGCAGCGTCGCTGCGCGTAGCCTACCTCATCTGGCGCGACCCGTGGATGACCGTCGGCAGCGACACCTTCATCCACGACGTGCTCCGCCACGCGGGCCTCGTCAACGTCTTCAGCGACCAGACGCGCTACCCGGTCGTCACGGCCGAGGCCCTACGTGCTGCCGCGCCCGACGTAGTGCTGCTCTCGTCGGAGCCGTACCCGTTCAAGCCCAAGCACCACGCCGAGATCGAGGCCACTGTGCCCGGCGTGCGCGTCCACGGCATTGATGGCGAACTGTGCTCGTGGTACGGCAGCCGCCTGCGCCACACGCCCGCCTACCTCACGACGCTCCGTCGGACACTCGCCTGAACGCACAGCGCCGAGCGGCCCGAAGGCGACCCGGCGCGGCGTCTGTGGTGTGTAATGCCGGAGGGGCCTCAGCCCTCGGTACCGCTGAGCCGGAACGCTGGAGCCAAGGCCGGAGCCTGCACGGCGGCCACGACGAGGCTGCTCACTGCCGAGAGCACGACCAGCGCCGGGACAGCGACGAGCGCCAGCAGGCCGCCGGTCATCCCGAGCGCGATGCCCGCGCCCGCATCAGCGGGGAGCAGGAACGGCAGGAGGAGCTCGTTCGCGCCGATGGTGAGGCCGAGGACGAAGAGGCCCGTGAGGCTGCCCAGGCGCAGCGCGCGGATCGGGAGCCGCGTCGTCTGCGTGAACGCGCGCACCGCGAAGCCACCCGCGCCGATGCCGAGGACGACGAGCAGCGCGACGAACACGTCGGCGGCGAGGCCCTGGTTGTGCGCCACGATCAGGAGCACGTTGGCGAGGCTGCCGAAGACAACCGCACTGCGGAGGGCGGCGGTGAGTTCGTGACGCATGGAGGAGGCGTTCATCGGAGGCCGTGGGCGAGCGTGGAAGTAGATTGCGCCCAGGCCACACGCAAACCGCTTTCCGAATTCCATGCTGCTGCGTCCGTCCGCCCGTTTCCTGGCTTTCGCGCTGCCGATTGTCGCATTGTGCAGCACAGCCTCGCCGGTGAACGCCCAGCCCGCCGACGCCCCCGCGTTACGGGATGCCCCGGTGCGTTACGACGACGACCTCCTCTCCCCAGCCGAGCACCGCGCTCGCCGCTACGCCCTTCTCGACGCGCTGCCTGGCAACGCCGTCGTGCTCGTCTTCAGCGCGCCCGTCCGCAACCGCCAGAACGACGTCGACTTCGAGTACCGCCAGGACAGCGACCTGCTCTATCTCACCGGCACGCACGAGCCGGGCTCGGTGCTGCTCCTCGCGCCTGGCGGGGTGCAGGTCGAGGGCGAGACCGTCGTGGAGGTGCTCTTCGTGCCGCCGCGCGACCCGGCCTACGAGGTCTGGGAGGGCCGCTGCTTCGGCGTGGAGGGTGCGGAGCAAGAACTCGGCATCCAGCGCGCCGTCTCGACCGAGCAATTCGAGGAGATCCTCGCCCCCGTCCTCGCGGACGCCGACCGGGGCGACGGGACGAAGGAAGGCGGCCGGACGCTCTACCTCCTCCCCCGCGCCGACGGCATCCCGGCCGGCTCTGACCTCGCGGCACAGCTCGCCGTGCTCGACGCGTACCTCCCGCCGGTCGTGCTCTCGGGCCCGATGGCGCAGCGGATCTACGACGTGCTCATGGACCTCAATAGCGCCGACGCCTTCGGGCAGATGCGCACGATGCTCGGCCTCGCGCCCGACACCGATCCGACGGAGCAAGGTGCGCAGGTGCTTGCCGCCGTGTCCGACGACGCCCTCGTGCAGGACGTGCTCGACGCCGTGCGCGACCATGCCACCTACGATGCCTGGGCTGGCTGGCGCGATGCCTACCTCGCCAACAAGCCCGACACGCGCTTCCTGCGGAGCCACCTCAGCCAGGCGCGCAGCATCAAGTCCGAGGCCGAGCTCGCGCTGCTGCAGGAGGCCATCGATATCACGGGCCTCGCGCTCACGGAGGCGATCCGCTCCATCGAACCTGGCATGGCCGAGTACGAGGTCGAGGCGCTCATCGAGTACGTCTTCAAGCGCAACGGCGCGGAGTACCCCGGCTTCCCGAGCATCGTCGGGTCGGGCGAGAACGCCGTGGTCCTGCACTACACGTCGAGCCGCCGCCCGATGGAAGCGGGCGACATGGTGGTAATGGACGTCGGCGCCGAGGTGCGCGGCTACACTGCCGACGTGACGCGCTCGGTCCCCGTCGATGGCACCTTCTCCGACGAGCAGCGCGCGATCTACGCCCTCGTGCTCCGCGCCAACGAAGCCGCCATCGAAGCCACGCGCGCTGGGGACGACTTCCGCGCCCCGCACCGCGTCGCGCAGGCCATCATCGCGGAGGGCCTGATGGACCTCGGGCTCATCGACACCCCCGACGAGGTCCGGCGCTTCTTCATGCACGGCACGAGCCACTACCTCGGCCTCGACGTCCACGACGCGGGCGACTACGGGCCGCTCCAACCTGGGCAGGTCATCACCATCGAGCCCGGCGTCTACATCGCCGCGAGCCCCGATGTGCCCGAAGCCTACTGGAACATCGGCATCCGCATCGAGGACGATGTCCTCGTGACCGACGGCGCCCCGGTCGTGCTGTCGGCCGCGATCCCGAAGGGCCTCGCCGCCATCGAGGCGCTGATGGCGGAGACGGGCCTGGGGAATAGCGAGGCGGGCGTGCTGGAGCCGTAGCGGCTGTTGGCTGTTGGCTGTTGGCTGTTGGCTGTTGGCTGTTGGCTGTTGGCTGTTGGCGAGGAAGCAATTCGCTGCTGCGCGTCAGGTCAATGCGCCTCCCGCTATTCACCCTTTTCTCCTCGCTCTTCACCCCGCGCAGCAGGGAACGATTGCACGCGCGGATGGATTGAGAGTCCGCCCTTCTCTCTTCACCTATCGCCCTGCCCCTCATGGCTGACTACGCCCGCCCCGAGGTCCTCGTCTCGACCGAGTGGGTCGCCCAGCACCGCGCCGACACCGCCAACGTCCGGCTCGTCGAGAGCAACGAAGACCTCCTGCTCTATGGCACCGGCCACATCCACAACGCCGTCCACATCGACTGGGTCAACGACCTCCAGGACGACATCGTGCGTGACTACGTCGGCAAGGAAGCCTTCGCCCGCCTCTGCGCCGAACACGGTATCGCCGAGGACACGACGGTCGTGTTCTACGGCGACAAGAACAACTGGTGGGCCACCTACGCCTTCTGGACGTTCAAGCTGTATGGCCACAAGGATTGCCGCGTGATGAACGGCGGCCGCGCGAAGTGGATCGCGGAGGAGCGCCCGCTCACGAAGGAAGTCCCGACGTTTGAGCCGACGGTTTACGAACCCAAAGACCCCGACCTCTCGATCCGCGCCTTCCGCGACGAGGTGATGGCGCACATGAAGGCGGGCGGGCCGCTCGTGGACGTGCGCAGCCCGCAGGAGTACATCGGCGAGGTGACGCACATGCCCGGCTACCCGCAGGAGGGGGCCATGCGTGGCGGCCACATCCCCGGCGCCTCAAACATCCCTTGGAGCCGCGCCGCCGCCGAGGACGGCACCTTCAAGCCCCGCACCGACCTCGAAGCGATCTACCTCCAGGAACAGGGCCTCGCGCCTGGCGACGAGACCATCGCCTACTGCCGCATC
>JBCCRG010000267.1:0-5571 GCA_039208155.1 Bacteroidota bacterium
GCGCCCCGCGACGCCGTGGGGCCGGGCATGGTGGTTCATCGTGGACGACACCGGCTGGCTGGGCCTGCTGCTCCTGCCTCTCGGGCTGCTCGCGCTCTACGGGCTCGCGTACTGGCTCCTCGTCGCGTCGTTCGCGCAGGGGGAGCGCTGGCTCGTCCTGTTCTGGGTCGCCGTGATGAGCACGGTGGTCCTGCTTGGCGTCGTGATCTTTCTGGGTGAGCTTACCACGGCCACGCTCTACGACCGCTCGCTCCGAGGCGGGCACTGGCTCTTGGGCTTCCCCGTCGCGTGGCTGGCGCTGCTGGCTCTCGGCGAGTGGCGGCTGGAGCGGCACCCCGTCTGGCAGCGCTGGCGGCAGGCGATGCGCCGCGTGGCCCGCCTCAAGGCGGATGCCCGAAAGCGCAAGCGGAAGGTCACGATCCACTCGTGGGGCAAGACCATCGAGTACGACGGCAAGCGGGCGGCAGCCTCGGGCGGTGGGTCGTCCGGTGGCGGCTTCTCGTCGGGCGGCGGGTTCTCGGGCGGGGGTTTCTCCGGCGGCGGCGGGTTCTCCTCCGGCGGCGGCGCATCGGGTGGGTGGTAATGTCGTGCTGTTATTGCAATTGAGCTAACCTTCCAATGAATAGAGCTTGCTTCGACCGGTCTAGCTGCAAAGTGATTACTCGCGTTCCCCTCCTGGACAGGGCAGCGCATGCGCTGCGGGGTTTCCCTGCCTTTCCGGGACAGGGGTGGTTGATTGACAGGCTACCATCTCTATCGATTTGCGCGCTGTTTAGGGCTAGCTGGCTGCTCCTCCTCGCCTGCGTCGTGCTCAGCGGCCTCGCGTCGCCTGCCGTCGCGCAGCCGGACATCCCGCGCCTCCGCGACCGCGTCATGGACGACGCGGACATCCTCACGCTCGCGACGGAGGACCTACTGCGCACGCGCCTCGCGGCGTTCGAGGACTCGACGTCCAACCAATTCGTCGTCTGGACCGTGAAGGCACTCGACGGGACGACCGTGGAGGAACTCGCCAACGTGGCGTTCAACACCTGGGGCCTCGGCGACGCGGAACTCGACAACGGCGTGTTGCTCCTCGTGGCCCGCGATGACCGCGAACTACGCATCGAGGTCGGCCTCGGCCTCGAAGGGGCGCTGACTGACCTTCGCGCCGGGCGCATTATCCGCGACGACATCGTGCCGCGCTTCCGAAACGGCGACTACGACGGCGGCGTGCTCGCCGGGGCCGACGCCATCCTGGCCAGCATCGAGGGCACGTACGTCGAGGAGGACGCCTTCTCCAGCGACGGCTTCGACACCATGCCGTTCTTTTTCCGCATCATCTGGGGCGGCATGTTCTCCGGCATCCCGCTCTTCATGGCGCTCATGGGCCTCTTCACGCCGGGCTGCATGCGCTACTTCATGATGCTCTTCTTCATCCCGTTCATCGGCATCGGGACGACGGTGCTCTTCGCCTCGCCCCTGGCCGGCGCTGTCTGTGTGGGGCTCTACCTCCTCGCGTTCCTCATCGCCGACCGCTATATCGCCTCGACCAAGTGGGGCCGCGAAGCGCGGGAGAAGGCGAAGAAAGGGCAGACCTCGAAGATCTACATCGGTGGCATCCCGATCACCGTCGGCGGCTCGTCGTCGTCAGGCGGCGGAGGCTTTTCGAGCGGCGGGTTCTCGGGGGGCGGTGGCTTCTCCGGCGGCGGCGGTGCCTCGGGGAGTTGGTAGCGTCCGTAGGTCCGCAACGTGGACGCGCGAGACGGTTCCTCTATGCGTATCATGCTCCGCACGCAGCAATTCGGGCGCTTGCCTCCCGAAAGGCTGCATGCGTTCAACAGAAGTAGTAGTTATGCAGCCCGGAGCCTTGACCATAAAATGACGATAGCCCTTACAATTGCTGCCGCCAGTCTCGTAGTCTCGATCGTCTCTGCGTTCATCGCCATACTGTCTTGGATGCGCGGAAAAGAGGTAGAGGCGGACAGGAATCATTACAAGTCTCTAAGCGAGCTGTATCAATCGTCAGACATAGGTGATATAATGAGTAGCCATGGGATAGCTGAATCTGACTTATCACAAGCTGGCGTTAGCCCTGAAGAGCTTAGATATATACTGTCTAACTTTACTCTGGCTATGATGTATCATAGCTCCGAAAGAAAAAATCGAAGTAGCGATTCTGTATTCAAACCAGGATCATATAGGTATAACTTATGCAAGTCTGTTAAAATTCAGAATATTTCTCAAATACTTATAGATATAATGGGAGACGATACGTTTACTCAGAGATTTAGGAGCACCATAAATCATATCAAGAGTCATAACTTATCTTCCAGCCATTCAAATATTGGTCTGCATAACTCACCGCTGCAGGCCGACGAAGGGCAGGAAGGTTCTCAGCCTCTCCGAACTAGACTGCGTTCGTAGCTACAATCCACCCGCGTGCCCTCAACTCTTCGCGGCTGAGCGGCCGTCTGTTCTGCGGCGCTCACAGCTTCTCTAATGGATCAGGCAACAGTCGCTCTTATTCTCGGGCTAGCGGGCATCCTGTCTGGCTTCTTGACAGGGGCAGTGGGACTGTTCCTGTCCTCTCGGGCTCGCTCAACCCCGCTGCGTCAGTACCTCTTCCAGCAGCAGATAGAGTTAGGGAGGCGTCTGGGCGTGGTTATCGGCAGAATCCGATTGATGCCTTCTATAATTCGTCTGTCCGACGACCCGGATCATCGACAGCAAGCGTCTGCAGACCTGCGATCTGAATTGGCAGAGCTTGAAGTCCTCTACACCGAGGCCTCAGGCATTCTGCCCACTGACGTATTTGTAGAGATCAGCAAGTTGATCAGCGCGATCTTTGACTTCCTCAAGGCCTACGACGAGGGGGTTGTCGATCAAGGGCACCAAGAGGCTATCGGCGGTCACGCCGTTCGAACACTTCTCGTTTTTCGGACGGCACTCGGCATCGATATGCTATCGGACAGGAACATGAAACTGTTCGACAAGCCCAAGAATATCAAAACGCTGATTGATCTTGATGCGCCGACACTCGGTCGGATTGCAGGCAGGTCCGGGTTCCCGGCTTCGTCGTAGGGTGCCGCAGAACCTACCGCTGCAGGCCGACCGAGAGGGCCAGCATGATCGGTTCGTCCGCACAGCAACGCCGTCATAGCTTACCCGATGTGCGGGTTTCTACCGGCGAATCCAGCGCATTTGAGGGGTTAGCCGTACGGGAAGGCGATAGGTCGTGCCCTAGACGTGCTTTCGGACCACGGTATAGATCCCCGATCAGGTCGGGGATGACCTCGAATCGGCGGTTTGAGTCCACATGGGCACGTTTAAAACTTGCACACCGGGTTAGCTTTGTTCCAGCGCTCTGACCTCACCTCTCGGCGGCTGCCCGGCCCACTGTTACCCCATCGCTTCCATCTTGACCATGACGCCGTCCGGGTCTTCGAGGAAGAGGGCGTCACCAACCTCGGTGTAGGGGTAGTCCTGCGAGAGCAGGCGGACGCGCAGCAGGTGCCACGTGCGCATCGGGAGGCGGAAGCCGAGCTGCGTCACCGAGCGCGCGCCGAGCGGCATCGGCGGCACCTCGATCAGTTCGAGCACGTCCTGGCCGTCAGCGTCCACGAGGAAGGCCTGCATGAACGTGCTGTCCTGCGTGTGCGGCGCGATGGCGCGCAGGTGCAGGCCGAGCGTCCCGACGTAGAAGGCGAGCGCCTCCTCGAAGCGGTCGGTGCAGAGCGCGATGCTGCCGAGCCAGACCGTGGTGGACGGCTTGCGGTAGGCGCGCTCCGCCGCGTTGGGGTCAGGCTGGCGGCGGCCGAAGGTAGTGGGGTCGAACATGAATCAGAAGTCGGTTGGATAGCGCGGCGGTCACGAGTGATACCAAATCCGGGAGCAGACGTGCGACCGATCCAGAGCACCGAGGCCGGATTTGGGCTGTCGGCTGTCAGCTATCGGCTTTCGGTTTCCCAGGTCGCAACCCATCAAACGGACTTGGTGTGACAGCGTCAGCGCCACGACTCCAGAAGTCATGCCTAGCCCGCAGTGCAGCCTACAGACGGCGGTGGCGTCACATCGGCGTGCGGATTCCCCGGTCCATGCGTGCCTGGGGTGGCGATTTCACGCTGTCGCTCTCATAGTGGCACGGAGGCCCCATCGATACTGCGGGCGAGCCAGACCTACGCCAGCACGGTTGTGCGCTCGCCACGGAGGGCGCGGGCGGCGAAGCGGAGCGCATCGGCGAGGCGGTCGGCGTCGGCGAGCGGGTTGTAGACGTAGGCCGACGCCCGCAGCGAGGTTTCGACCTGCGGCGCGTCCGGCTCCGAAGCGAGGTGCGCATGCAGCGGCATCGTGCAATGGTGGCCAGCGCGGCACATCACGCCTTGGGCGTCGAGCAGCACCGCGAGGTCGTGCGGGTGGACGCCCTCCATCTGGAGCGCCACGATGCCGCCTTCCGCCTCGTGCCCAGCGGGTGGCCCGATGAGCCGCAGCCCGTCGATGCCGCGAATCTGCTCCAGCGCATACTGCCCCCACGCGTGCTCATAGGCCGCAACGGCCGCCATGCCGGTGTGGCCGTCGTAGGTGAGGCTCGACAGGTAGTCGCACGCGGCGGCCAGCCCGACCGCCCCGGCCGCGTGCGGCGTCCCCGCCTCGAAGCGCGAGACGCCGTCGAGGTAGACGGGGGCGGAGAGTGAGACGCGCTCGATCATGCCGCCGCCGGTCTGGTAGGGCTGCATCGGCCCGAGGCGGGCGAGGTCCACCACCAGCGCGCCGATGCCGGTCGGCCCGAGCATCTTGTGGCCGCTGAACGCGAGCGCGTCGCAGTGGAGGTCGGCGAGGTCCACCGGCCGCGTCGGGACCGACTGCGCGCCGTCGAGGACCGTGATCGCGCCCACCTTCTGCGCTGCCTCGAACACCTCGCGGACGGGGTTCTCCACACCCAGCACATTGGAGACGTGCGCCATCGCGACGAGTTTGGTGCGCGGCCCGAGGAGCGCCACGGCTCCGTCGAGGTCGACCAGCCCAGCGGCGTCGAGCGGGAGGTAGTGCAGCGTCGCGCCGGTGCGCTCAGCCACGTCTTGCCAGGGGAGGAAGTTCGAGTGGTGCTCCTGCGGGCTGACCAGCAGTTCGTCTCCTGGCTTCAGGTGCGAGAGTGCCCAGGCGTGCGCGATCAGGTTGAGCCCCTCCGTCGTGCCGCGCGTGAAGACGACCTGCTCCGGCGTCGCCCCGACGAACGCGGCCACAGTGCGCCTGGCCTGTTCGTAGGCGTCCGTCGCCTTCTGGCTGAGTTCGTAGACGCCCCGGTGGACGGGCGCATTCTCGTAGGCGTAGAACCGCGCGAGCCGGTCCACGACGGTCTTAGGCTTCAGCGAGGTCGCCGCCGAGTCGAGGTAGCACGGCCGCTCGTCCTCGGGGACGTCGAGCAGCGGGACTTCAGACGGCGGAAGCGGAAGGGCAGGCATGGCGGGGAAGGCAACAGGGAGGCGTTCAGCAGCGGCGGTACGGCCACGCTCGGTGAGGCTGATGGGCAACGCGTGGGAAGCTCTCCCCCTGGACAGGGGGAGGTGGAGGGGGTAGATCAAGGCTGGCGCA
>JBCCRG010000268.1:0-5557 GCA_039208155.1 Bacteroidota bacterium
CAGCGGTACGCCTTCGCTCCGCGTCATCCGATTCTACCAGATCGCCGCGTTTGTCGCGGCGCTCGGGATTCCTCTGTTCTATGTCTTCGAAGGGGAGCTGGCCGCAGGCGGTGCCCTCAACCTCGCGTCGCGCTTCGTAGTCAGTGCGGCGTGCCTGGTGATGCTCGCAGCGCTCCAGTTCAGCACCTGGGCGCAGCGGCGCGTCCACCACTTCGGCTATGCGCTGGCGTGGGTTGCCGGGTTCTGGTATGTGTGGCTGCTCGGCTATTCGGGCTTCGTGCCCCACCTCGCCGCAGGCACCTTCGTGATGCTCGTCGGACAGGTTGTGCTGTTTCGGCATCCGCGCCCCTTTGTCTACTTCGCCATAGCGACCATTGCCATGTATGCCACGGTCGCCTACAGAGCGCCAGGGCCTCATGTCATCCCGCCGCTGTTCTTCGTGGCGTCGATATCGACGGTGTGCCTCGCGGTCTACGTGCTGCTGCGCTTCCGTGCCGCGCTGGAGGACGACCTCGTCGCGGCGCGTCGGGAGGCCGAGCACAACCAGGCCGATGCCGATGCCGCCCGCAAGCGCGCCGAGGCCTCGCTGGTGATTACCGAGCAGGCCCGCCGGGAGGCCGAGGAGGCGCGCGAGCAGTCGGAAGAGGCGCGGGAGCAGGCCGAGGCCTCGCGCCAGGACGCGGAGACCGCCCGTGAGGAGGCGGAGGCGGCGCGCGAGGAGGCAGAGGCGGCCCGTGAGGCGGCGCTCCAGGCCGCCCGCGCCAAGAGCGACTTCCTCGCCACGATGAGCCACGAGATCCGCACGCCCATGAACGGCGTCATCGGCATGACCGGGCTGCTCCTCGACACGCCGCTCGACGAGGAGCAGCAGGAGTTCGTCGAGACGATCCGCGTCTCCGGCGACGCGCTGCTCACCATCATCAACGACATCCTCGACTTCTCGAAGATCGAGGCCGGGAAGGTTGAGGTGGAGCGCTACCCGTTCGAGGTGCGCACGGTCGCCGAGGAGGCGCTGGACCTCGTGGCGGCGCAGGCGGCGCGCAGCGGCATCGAGCTAGCCCTGCGCGTGGACGAGGACGTACCCCAGGCCGTCGAGGGCGACGTGACGCGCGTGCGGCAGGTGCTCGTGAACCTGCTCTCCAATGCGGTCAAGTTCACGCACGAGGGTGAGGTCGTCGTGCATATCGCCACGGCCGACGAGGAGCCGGGGCTCGTCGTGGCGGTCCGCGACACAGGCATCGGCATCGCACCGGACCGCCTCGCCTCGCTCTTCGACGCCTTCACGCAGGCCGACACCTCCACGACGCGGCAGTACGGCGGCACGGGCCTCGGGCTTGCGATCTCCAAGCGACTCGTCGAGTTGATGGGCGGGACGATCAGTGCCACGAGCGAGCCCGGCGTCGGCTCCACGTTCCGCTTTACCGTGGCGGCCCCGACCGTTGCGCCGCCCGCGCCGCCGCAGGTCGTGCCGGACCTGGACGGGCGGCTCGTGCTCATCGTGGACGACAACGCGACCAACCGCGCTATCGCGGCTGGGCAGACGCGTCGCTGGGGGATGCGCCCGACCGTCGCCGCGAGCGCTGAGGACGCCCTCGCCCTGATCGACCAGGGGGCCGAGTTCGACATCGCCGTGCTCGACATGCACATGCCGGGCATGGACGGCGTGGCGTTGGCCGACGCGCTCCGCGACCGCCCGGCCACGGCTACGCTCCCGCTCGTGCTGCTCTCGTCCGTCGGCACGGAGTACGCCAGCCGCGACGTATTCGCCGCGACGCTCAACAAGCCCGTCCACCTGGACCGCTTCCGCCGGGCCCTGACCGCGGCGCTGGGCGCGACGCCGGACCGCCCGCGCGCCCGGGCCGCCGCCACGCGTGACGCCGCCACCCAGCTGGGCCACGGCGCGGCGGGCCTGCGCGTGCTCGTCGCTGAGGACAACGCCACCAACCAGCGCGTCGCGCTCCAGCTGCTCCGCAAGCTCGGCCTCCGCGCCGACGTGGTCGCCAACGGCGCAGAGGCCGTCCGTGCCGTCCAAACCGTGCCCTACGACGTGGTTCTGATAGACGTCCAGATGCCTATCCTCGACGGCCTCGCCGCGACGCGCCAGATCCGTGCGCTCCTCCCAGCGGACGAGCAGCCGCACATCATCGCCGTCACGGCCAACGCGATGCAGGGCCACCGCGAGCAGTGCCTGGAGGCGGGCATGGACGCCTACATCGCCAAGCCCATCCGGCGCGGGGCCCTCGACGCCGCCATCGCGGACGTCGCCGCAGCGCAGATGGCGTGAGCGAACCGAGTGGACCAGCCCGGTCGCGTGCGTATCCTGCGTGGTTTGTCGATCTCATCCCCGTTCGTCATGGCGGATCCGTCTGCTTCGGCCACCAGTCCAGCCTCGGTCACCGGCTCTGCGCGCACGGTGCTGCGCCTCGAAGGCGCGCTCGTGCTCGCGGGCTGTGTGTGGTTCTACAGCGGCTTGGCCCAGGGCTGGGTGCTTTTTGCGCTGCTCTTCCTCGCGCCCGACCTCGCGATGCTCGGCTACCTCGGCGGGAAGCGCGCCGGGGCTACGGCCTACAACGTGGCGCACACCTACCTCGCGCCGATCGCGCTCGGCATCGTCGGTGGCGTCCTCGCGATGGACGTGGTCGTGGGCGCGGCGGTGATCTGGGCCGCGCACATCGGCTTCGACCGGATGCTAGGCTTCGGCCTGAAGCTGCCCACCGGCTTCAAGGACACGCACCTCGGACGCATTGGGAAGGGGTGAGCACGTGTGCATCGCGTGAACGTGGCGGCGTCGCTGGAGCGTCTTGCGCTCGGACACGTTCACACGTGCCCCCGTCTACGAGCCTCCGTCCTGCATGAACTCCAAGCTGCTCCTCGTCGTCCTCTTCGCTGCGCTCGTGGGCACGACGTGGCTGCTCGTGCGGCTGGTGAGCCTACCGCCGATGGGCGAGGTGCCCGCCGCGCGCGACACGTCGGCGGTGGCGGACCGGAAGGCGGTGGTGAACCCGTTTGCGCCGCAAGCGACGGACGGGATTCGCGACAGCACGGCCGTGGACAGCGTGGCGATCGTTCCAGCAGCGGCAGACAGCACGGCGCGCGAGGCGACCCCAGACGGGGCGGCAGCGGAAGGGGCGCGTCCGTAGTTTCCCGGCCCCGCTCTTCCTCTGCATCGCCGCCCCGCCCGATGGCTCCCGCCCCCTCGACGGTCTACGACCGCCTGCTCGCCGCCCGTGACGCCCACGGGGCAGGCTTCGTCGTCCTGATCGACCCCGATAAGTTGACGCCGGAGGACGCGCCGGGCTTTGTCGAGCGCTGCGCGGCGGCGGGCGTGGACGCGCTCTTCCTCGGCGGCAGCCTCATGCACCAGGGCGAACTGGAGCGCTACGTCGAGATCCTGCGCGCGGCGTCGGACCTGCCGGTGATCGGCTTCCCCGGCTCGCTCAGCCAGATCACGCCCAACCTCGACGCGATCCTCTACCTATCCGTCGTGAGCGGGCGCAACCCGGAGTACCTCATCGGGCAGCACGTTCACGCCGCGCCGATGCTCAAGCGCTGCGGCCTGGAGACGATCTCGACCGGCTACATGCTCATCGAGAGCGGGCGCATGACGACGGCGACCTACATGAGCGGCTCGCCGCCGATCCCGCGCCACAAGCCCGAGATCGCCGCCGCGACCGGCCTCGCGGCCGAGATGATGGGCATGAAGCTCCTCTTCACCGACGCCGGGAGCGGGGCCGAGCACGCCGTCAGCGAGCGGATGGTCTACGCGATCACGAAGACCTGCGGCATCCCGCTCGTGGTCGGCGGCGGCCTGCGCACGCCCGAGGACGTGGCACGACGCGTGGCAGCGGGCGCGAGCTTCGTCGTCGTCGGCAACGCCATCGAGCAGCAGCACGGCGACGGCACGTTCATGGCCGAACTCGCCGCCGCGGCGCACCAGGCTCACGCTCAGGCGCTCAGTTCGTAGCCCTGGCGGGGTAGGCGCTACAGCGTGGCGAGGAAGCGGTGGATGAAGTGCACCGTGATCGACCCTTCGCCGACGGCGGAGGCGACGCGTTTGACCGAGTCGCCGCGCACGTCGCCCGCCACGAAGACGCCGGGGACGTTTGTCTCGAAGAGGAACGGGTCGCGCTCCAGCGGCCAGTCCTTCAGGTGCTCCTCGGTGAGCATCGGCCCGGTGAGGAGGAAGCCTTTCTGGTCGCGCGCGACGGCGTCGCCGAGCCACTCCGTGCCGGGGGCCGCGCCGATGAAGACGAACAGGAAGCTCGTGTCCACGACCTCCGTCTCGCCGGTCGCGTTGTCGATGAGCGTGACACAATCAAGGTGGTCGTCGCCCTGGCACGCCAGGATCTCGGTCTGGAGGCGCACGTCGATGTTGGGCGTCTCGTAGATGCGCGTGACGAGGTACTGGCTCATCTTCGCCTCCAGCGAGTCGCCGCGCACGACCATCACGACGCGGCGGGCGTAGTCGGCGAAGAACATCGCGGCCTGCCCGGCCGAGTTGCCCGCCCCGACGATGTAGACGTCCTCGTTCTTGCAGTTCATCGCCTCGGTCATCGCCGCGCCGTAGTAGACGCCGCTCCCAGCGAGGTCGTCGGCCCCCTCAGCCGGCAGCCGCCGCCAGTCGACGCCCGTCGAGATGATGAGCGCGTGGCACGTGATCTCCGAGCCGTCGCCGAGGGTGAGCGTCTTGTAGGGGCCGTCTATGCTCAGCGCCGTCGCCTTCTGCGGGGTGAGGATCTCGACGCCGAAGCGCCGCGCCTGCGCCGAGCCGCGCCGGGCGAGGTCGGCTCCCGAGAGGCCCTGCGGGAAGCCGAGGTAGTTCTCGATGCGGCTCGACGTGCCCGCCTGCCCACCCGGCGCGTGGCTCTCGATCAGGACGGTGCGCAGGCCCTCCGAAGCGCCGTAGACAGCGCCTGCCAGCCCGGCTGGCCCTGCACCCACGATGGCGAGGTCGTAGAAGTCCTTCGCCGCGTTCGTCTGGAGCCCGACGTGCTCGGCGATGTCGCTCGGCTCGGGGGCGAGCAGCCGCTGGCCGTCCGGCAAGAGCACGAGCGGGAGCACGTCGCCTGCCTCCCCGTCGCCGCCCGCCTCGCCGCCGCCGGTCCGGGCTTTCTCGGCGATGTGCTTCGCCTCGTCGCTCGACTCCACGTCGAGGAACTCGTACGGGACCTGGTTGCGCGCGAGGAAGTCCTTGATTGCGTGCGACTTGGGAGACCAGCGGTCGCCCACGATGCGGAGGCCGCCGAAGCCTGGGCGGTAGTTCGACTGCCAGTCGTCGAGGAGGTCGTCGAGGACCGGATAGAGGCGCTGGTCGGGCGGGTCCCAGGGCTTGAGGAGGTAGTAGTCGATCTGCGAGTCGTTGATCGCCGAGATGGCGGCCTCGGTGTCTGCGTAGGCCGTCAGGAGCGCGCGCTTCGCCTTGGGCACGTGGCGCCGCGCCTCTTCGAGGAAGGTGACGCCGTCCATCTGCGGCATCCGCTGGTCGGAGAGCAGCAGCGCGATGGGGTCGCCGCGCTCCGTGAGCGCCTCGATGGTCTCCAGGGCGGCCTGGCCGGAG
>JBCCRG010000269.1:0-5534 GCA_039208155.1 Bacteroidota bacterium
GTCGGGCCGCAGACGCTCGTACGGCCCGGCCATGAGCGGCGACGCGATGAGGTAGTCGGCGGTCGTCTCGTTGCAGGCCACGGCCACGTTCCACACCACCGCGATGCGCAGCAGCGCCTTCACATCGGGGTCATGCGGCTGTGCTTCGAGGGGGTCCCAGAAGAAAAACAGCACGTCGATGCCGTCCTCGGCGATGCGCGCGCCGAGCTGTTGATCGCCGCCGAGGGGGCCGCTCTGGAAGCGGTGCACGTCCAACCCGAGCGTCTCGATGAGCAGCTTGCCAGTCGTGCCGGTCGCGTAGAGGTGGTGCCCCGCGAGCGCGTCGCGGTGGCGCTGGGCCCAGGCGAGCAGGTCGTCCTTCTTGTGATCGTGCGCCACGAGGGCGACGTGCTTCGCAGCAGTCATCGGTGCAGCGTTCAGGCGGTGAGATGGGCAAGCAGGCCGAACTGCGTCAGGTGGTGGCGGACGTGCTTGTGGTGGAACCGCGCCCAGCCGTCCTGCCCGAGCGGCCCGAAATAGGGATGCACGTGCGTCGCGTCTGGGTGGGCCGTCCAATGCGCCTCGTAGCGCTCGACGTGGTCCATCAGCTTCGTCCGAGCGGCGTCGAGACCCGCGTAGCGGAGCGGCGGGAGCGCGCCGAGCTTGAAGGGGTCGAAGTTGCGGGGGAACGGGTCGTCCGTCTGGAGGGCGGCCTGGCGGCGGGCCCACTTCGCCTCGGGCGGCGTGACCGGCGAGGTGATGCGCCCGTAGCTGAAGGCCACGAGCAGGCCGAGGTGCTCCACCATGTGCTGCGCGGTCATCTGTCCCCATGCCGGGGCATCGTCCGCGTTGAGGTGAGCGAGCGGGGCGACGAGCGTACGGAGTGGGGTGGACATCGGAGTGGGGGGCGGCAAAAGGAAGCGGACGGCGCGGGCTAGCCACCGACCGGCGTGCACAATTCTACGATCACCCCGTTGAGGTCGCGGAAGTAGGCGACAGTCTGCCCCCACGGCTTCTGCGTGGGGGCGGCCAGCACCATGGCCCCCGCCTCCACGGCGCGTGCAAACGCCCCGGCTACGTCGTCGGTCACGAACGCGAGTTCGAGAGCTGGGGGCGGGGCGGTCGGGTCGGCAGGCCGGTACGCTGCGTCGAAGTTGGACGCTGCCAACGCGTCCGCGGCGAAGGCGAGGACCGTCGCGCCCGTCTCCATCTCGGCGTAGTCGCCAGCCGGGTGCTCGAAGCGGCGGTCTAGGTCAAACGCCGCCTCGTAGAAGGCGACGGTGCGGGCGACGTCGGGAACGTAGAGGATGGTGTAACCGAGTCGCATGGGGCGAGCAGAGCGGCGGGGTCAGTGGACGCGCTTGGCAAGATAGGCGGCGCGTTCCTCGTCCGGTACCTGCCCGTCGTCCTCCGGCAGCGCGTCCAGGTCGAGACGGGGCGTCTCGGTTGCGGCCCCCTGCTGGCGGTAGTCCGCCTCCACGATCTCCCAGTCGTGGCTCGTCACGATGGCTTCGAGGTGCTCGATGCGGCGCAGTAAGCGCTCCGTCGAGACGTCCTGGGCACGCTGCTGGCGGGCGGCGTCCTCGTCCACGGCCTCGGAGACGAGCGCGCGCAGCCGCTCGATGGAGGCCGTGCCCTCGTCGCGCTGGACGCCCATCAACTCCTGCATCTTGCGCTCCTCCCACTTGGAGCCGAGGCCTGGCATGCCCAATACCTCCGAGGCGTGCCCCATCAGGCCGAAGCCCCAGCCGAGTAGCGGGTAGATGAACCAGAGGTGGCCGGGGTCGGTGAACAGGTTGATCCCGATCAGCATCGGCATCACGAAGAGGAAGCTGGCCAGGTGCCAGTAGAACTCCTTCAGCTTCGTGACGTGCTCGCGCGCCTGCTCCTCGGTCATCGGCCCGACGGGCTTCTGGTACCGGGACGGGGTCGCAGCGGTCAGGTCGGTCGATCGGGACATGAGGGGCTCGTGGGTAGACGACAAACGATACACCCTGGAAATACGATGGCTTGCCCTGCGTGTTGCGACGCCGTAGCATGGGGCGAATCCCAGTCGGGATGATCCGGTACCGGCGCCGCTTCCGTAGTAGAGCATGACGCAGGTCTCCCTTCCGCAACCTCGACTAGCCATGCTGACCCGTTTCCTCGTTCTTCTCTTCGTCGCGGCCCCGCTCGCGCTGCTCGCGCCGCCTGCCGAGGCGCAGTCCATCTTTGAGCGCGCCAAGCGTGCCGCGCAGCGCGGAGCTGAGCGCGCCGTCGAGCGCGAAGCCGAGCGCCGGGCCGACCGCGCTGTCTCGGGCACCATCGAGTGTGTGCTGGGCGACGACGCCTGCGCCCGCGAAGCCCAAGAGGACGGCCAGGAGGTCGTCTACGTGGACAACGACGGCAACCCTGTCTCCGAAGACCAGCAACCTGGTGCCAACGCCAGCGCTTCCGGCGATCCCGAATCGCTCCGCCCGGGCGAGGGCGTCTGGGCCAACTACGACTTCGTGCCTGGCGACCGCGTGCTCTTCTTCGACGACTTCGGCGACGACTACGTGGGCAACTTCCCGCGCCGCCTCGAATTCAACTACGGCACGATGGAAGTCGTGGAGTGGGAAGGCTCCCGCCTGCTTCGCGGCACCGGCAACGACCGCTTCACGATTCCGCTCCCCGAGGCGCTCCCCGAGCGTTTCACGGTCGAGTTCGACATCCACGACCCGGCCACCGAGAGCGGCACGAGCCTCCTCTTCGGCGAGGTCGGAGATCGCCTCGCCGACTACGACCAGCAGTACGTCAACATTGGCAACTGGCGGGGCTCTGGCCTCTGGCACTACGAGGACGGCAGGATCTCGACCAACGCCATCGAGCAGATCGAGGAGGAGGTCGTCCCCATCCGCATCGCGGTGGACGGAGCGTACATCAAGGTGTACGCCGCCGAGCAGCGCATCACGAACGTCCCCAACGCCGACATCGGGCGGGCGAGCGCGATCACCGTCTTCATGTCCAGCCGCACCGACCGGCCGATCTACCTCGGTAACGTGCGCATCGCGTCGGGCGGGCGTGAGATCCTCTACGACAAGCTCCAGGCCGACGGCCGCGTGGCGCTCGGCGGGCTCCTCTTCGACACCGGCTCGGCGACGCTGCGCCCGGAGTCCACGCCGACGCTGCAGGACCTCACGCGCACGCTCGAGCGCAACCCCGACCTCCGCCTCCGCATCGAGGGTCACACCGACAACACGGGCAACGCCGAGACCAACCAGCGCCTGAGCCAGGACCGCGCCGACGCCGTGCGCACCTACCTCACCGGCGAGGGCATCGACGCCAGCCGCCTCGAAACACAGGGCTTCGGCGATGCCAACCCCGTCGCGGACAACGCCACGCCGGAAGGGCGGCAGACGAACCGCCGCGTCGAGATTGTTAGGCTGTAGGGCACGCCGTTCGTCGTACCCTACCTCTGCTCATCCGCCTTGCTGATTCCCCACCGACCTCCTGATCCAATGTCCCGCTTGCTCGCTTGTACGCTGTTGGCCGGCCTCCTGCTCGCCGTCGTCGCGGTCCCGGCCTGGGCCCAGCCCTCCGGGGCCGACCTCATCCAGACCACCATCGACCGCTATGCCCAACGCATGGCCGACGTCGAGAACTACGCCGTCACGCAGACCATGTCGATGATGAACATGTCGATGACGACGTACTACGAGCGCGACCCCGACGGCGGCCCGCTCGCCTACACGACCACGACCTACGTGAACGGCCAGGCTAGCGCAAGCGGCCCTGACGCCTCGGGCGATCCCTACGCGGCCCTCGCCTGCATGAAATCCAAGGCGTCGTACGCCGGGACCGAAACCATCGACGGCGAAACCACCCACGTCGTACGCATCGACGACATGGGCGACTGCGCCGAGGCGATGGGCATGACCGACGGCGAGGGCATGCCTGAGGGCGAACTCAGCAGTGGCACGATGTACATCGACACCGACGACTACGTCCTCCGCCGTATGATGATGGAGGGCACGATGAACGCCGACGGCCGCACCGCCGACTTCAGCAGCACCATGACGATGTCGGACTACCGCACCACCGACGGCCTCCTCCACCCGTGGCTGACCGAGATGACGATGACCGGGATGGACGCGATGATGGGCGGCGAGGACGGCGAGGACCTACAGTCGCAGATCGCCGAGATGCGCGCGCAGATGGAGGAAATTCCCGAGTCGATGCGCGGGATGATCGAGGACCAGATCAAGATGCTGGAGGACTCGATGACCGGTGACGGCATGACCATGACGATGACCGTGACGGAGGTGACGGTCAACGAGGGGCCGCCGAGCCAGTAGGCACTGAGCCTGCGGGATAACACGGCGGTCCAGGAGCGGGCAGGAACTCGGTCGTCGGGGCGGGACGTAGCTTGTGGGAGCGTTCCCACCGTCCCGTCTGCGCCCGCATGCCTGCCCTCCTCTTCCGCGGCACCGCCCCAGCTCTCGTCACGCCGTTCACACCGGATGGGGCGTTGGACGCGCCCGCGCTGAAGCGCCTCATCGACGCGCAGATCGCGGGTGGGGTGGACGCGCTGGTGCTGCTCGGGACGACGGGCGAGAACCCGACCGTCACGCCTGCCGAGCGGCAGCGGCTCACCGAAATCGCCGTGGCGCACACCGCCGGGCGCGTGCCGCTCCTCGTTGGGACGGGCACCAACAACACGGCCGAGAGCGTCCGCTTCTCGCGCGAGGCCGCTGCCGCCGGAGCTGACGCGCTGCTGGTTGTGGGACCGTACTACAACAAGCCGCCTGCCGACGGCCTTGTCGCGCACGTCGGCGCTATCGCAGAGGCGGCCGACTTGCCCATCGTGTTCTACAACGTGCCGGGGCGCACGGGGCAGAACATCCCCGCTGACCTCACGCTGCGGCTCGCCGAGGAAGTCCCGCACGTCGTGGGCGTGAAAGAGGCCTCGGGTAGTCTCGCGCAGATTGCCGACGTACTCGCACACCGCCCCGACGGCTTCGCGGTCTACGCGGGCGACGACGAACTTGCGCTCCCGCTGATAGCTCTCGGCGCGGACGGTGTGGTATCGGTCGTCGTGAACGCGCTGCCCGAGCCGTTCTGCAGGATGGTCAACCTCGCGCTCAACGGCCAGATCGAGGCGGCCCGCGCGCTGCACTTCGACCTGCTCCCGGCGATGCGCGCCTGCTTTCTGACGGCCAACCCGATCCCCGTGAAGGCCGCCCTCGCCCATCTTGGTCTCTGCGGAGACACCGTCCGGCTCCCGCTCGCCCCGCCCAACGATGCTCTGCGCCCGCGTATCCTCGACGCATTTTTCGGCGCGGCGGTGTCGCGATGATACCCGTTACCGGCTCGTGCATGGGCGGTTTGCAAACCGCCCCTACGGATTCGTGCTCCGTCTCTTGCCTCCTCTTTACTCTTCACTCTTCGCTTCACCTGTGACTGATCTCCGTACTCGCATCGACGCCCTCGTCGCCACGTCTGACCTTGATCGCGCTACGGCGCTACCCGTCCTCAACGACTTCCTCGATGCCCTCGACGCGGGCGAGATTCGCGCGGCCGAGCGCAGCGACGAC
>JBCCRG010000270.1:0-5534 GCA_039208155.1 Bacteroidota bacterium
ACGTCGGGGACGGCGTCGTACTGCGCCGGTGTCGCACCGAGGTCGAGCGCCGCGCTGCCTGCGCCGAGTTCGAGGAGATCCCCCGTCAGGCGCGGGTCAAGTCCGAACAGGTTGCTCGTGCCCGTAGAAGACGACCCCCGCTGGAACACGGCGTCGAAGTTGAAGAACAGGTTGTAGTCCACGTCGAGAGCAGCCCCGCTGCCGTCGCTGTCGGAGGCATCGAAGACGAACTGGTCGCCAGTCTGGACCGAGGCCTGCCCGACAAAGATGTTGTTCGTGATAGCCACCAGGTCGCCCGGCGGCGGCGCTGGGAAGGCCTCCACGAGGGCGAGGGCGGAGGAGGTCTGCGCGTTCGCTTCGACGCGGATCGTGTTGTTGACGAACGCGAACGGCTCCGTCCACAGGTTGAGGTTGCCGAACCGAAGGCCGTCGAAGCCGCGCACCCCGTCAAAGACGTTGTTGCGGACGACGAGCGACCCAGACCCGTCCGTGCGGCCGGGGCTCGTCAGTAGGATTTGCTCGCCCGAATCCGCCGTCGATCGAACGAGGTTCTGCTCGAAGATGAGCGCGGCGGGCGCGTTGCCCACGACCAGCCTCGTGCCCCGGGCACTCGTGACGATGCGGTTGCCCCGCACCACGCTGGCCCGCTCCTCGCCAGCGATGACTGGGTCCACGTCCACGGCAAGCGCTTGCGTGCCGGAGAAGACCCCAGTAGCCTCGATGACGTTGTCCGTGATGGTTGCGCCACCGCCCCGGTAGGTGATGCCGTTGTCACTCTGGGTCGAGCGGATGGTGTTGCCATCGATCACGTTGCGGTCCCCAGAGATCTGGATGGGCCCATTGAAGGTGCTGGCACGTACCGTCACGTCGTTGACGAAGCCACCCAACGCAGCGGAAGAAGTGGGATCTGCAACGGCGACGTTCTCGATGAGGTGTCCGTCGTTGCCCAGGCTGATGCCAAAGGCGAGCGTTTCGGTCACCGTGTCGGCGGCGCGCACCGTGAGGTTGCGGAGGGTCCCGCCGGGGAGCCGCCACGTGACTGGGATACGGTTGCGATCCGTGGTTTCGAAGGTGAGGTCCTCGATGGTGCCGCCTGCCAGCCCTGGTGCGAACGTGTTTCCGTTGAACGGGGCCACGAGGCCAGAGCGGTTGGTCACGACCACGGCGTCGCGGTCGGTGCCGCGCAGGGTCGTGTTGCTGGCCTCGAAGCGGTGATCGAAGACGCTGGCGTAGGTCCCGGCGCAGGCCGTGATGGTCGCGCCCTCGGGCGCCGCCTTGAGCGCCGCCTTGAGCGACCGCACGTCGGCGTTGGCGCAGTCCGCACCGTCGTCGTCCACCACATAGGTGTCTTGCACGGGCGCGCGGTCGAAGGCGACGCGGAAGGTGCCGGGTTGCCGGTCGGACGTGTTGCCGAAGGACTGCGCGATGACGACGTAGAAAAGCAGCGGGCGCGTCGTCTCACTCCGTATCGCCAACCCCTCAACGAGATCGATCGCTGGATCGCGCTGCGTCTCGTCGGGGAAGAGGCGCTGGCCCGGGTCGGTCACGTCGGCGGGCGTACCCTCGAAGGCCTGGAGGGTGTAGAAGCTCCCGAGTGGCGTCGCGCCCGTGGCCTCCAGGGTAGTCACCACGCTCCCTGCGGCGGCGTCGGCACTGAAGACGGCCACCGCGCTGGGAAGTGTGAGTTCACCGTCGAGGATCGCCGTGCCGAGTGCGTCGAAGGCAAGCGGCGTGGGCTCCGGGATGCGCGAGAGCGAGAGCTTGTAGTCCGTGCCCCCGAATTCGGAGAAGTCGCTGGCGATGCGGAGGTAGGCAGGCCCCCGCTCAGGAATGGACGCGATGCCCGAGGCAACGGACGTGCCCGAGAACGGGCGGGCCGGGTTGATGTACGCCCCGTCGGTATCGAGGAAGGCCGGGGTGGCCCCAGCGAACTCGCTGTCCTGGTCGTTGGTGAGGAAGGCGCGGTAGCCGCCGGGCTCGGCGTCGAAGCGGAAGTAGGCCACCTCGAAAGGCTGGAGCGCACCGGTCTGTTGCGTGTCTACGCCGAACGTGCCCACCGGCCGCACGCCCAGCACGACGTCGCCGGCGTCCCCCTCGTTGACGAGGAACGCAGCGTAGGTGCCCGTCTCGGGGAAGCGCAGCAGCCGGTCCCCCCTGGAGATGTTCGCCTGGGACGTAAAGCTGAACTCGGTCTCGGTGAGCAGCTGGCCGCTCGGCGTGCGTAGGAGCACCCGTCCGCGCGCCGAGCCGGTGCCCCGCGCGACGACGAAGCTCGCCTCCTCGCCCGCGACGGCCTGGAAGGTGAACGCCTGAGCCCCCTCGCTCACGAAGGAGAGGGGCTCGACCACAGGCAAGCCTCCTAGCGGGGTCGTCGTCACGACCGAGGCATTGACCTCGAAGGCTCCGATGCCGTCGGGGGCGACGAGCAGCTTGTAGGTCCCCGTCTTAGGCAGCACCGTGAACGTAGGCTCCGTGTTGCTCCCGTACGGGAAGCCAGCCACGGGGAGGTTGTCGGGATCGCGTAGGATCACTGTGCCGACCGCACCGCTTGTGCGGGTCGCGTTCAGGAAGAGGTTAGTCTCGGCGGTGCCCTCGAACGTGTAGAGCACGATGCTGCCGCCAGCGTCGGCTGACTCGCCGGTTAGGGTAAGGGGCAGCGTGGTCGGGATCGGGGCGCCGGTTGGCTGGGCGGGGAAGAGGTCGATCTCGACGATCTCGCCCGTGCTTGACGCAACGCGCCGGCCGGTGAGCAGGTCGCCGTTCTCACCGATGGCCGTCGCCGCGAGGACGACCTCGCTGCCCACGGGGAGCACGATTTCGGTCCCGCCCTCTGGGATGAACGTGCGTACCTCGAAGACGGGCTCTTCCTCGTTCGTCCCATCGGAGCGAGGCGCTCCAGGCCGGGGCCCGCCCTTCGTCCAGCACCCAACCGGGACGCGCTGACAGACGCCTGTCGAGCACTGATTCTCCCAGCAGAGCCCGGTCTCGGGATTCGCCTCCTCAAACCGGTCGCAGTTCCACCAGGAGAAGTGCGTCACGGTGGCACGCAGCGCGAGGCCTGTGGGACTGGCGTCGCTCTCCACGACGGTGCCGGTGCCTTCCTGCACCCAGAGGCCCGTCTCCTCGTCCACGCTCCACAGCGCAATCGTGTCGCCTACCTCCGCGCCGCCGGTGTAGATCGGAATCTCAACCGTAGCCGACTTGCCAGGCGCGAGCTGGAGTTCCTGGCCGTCCTGCTCGAAGACATACTCGACCGTCCCATAGCTCGAGATCAGGCCGCGCTCGCCGTCGGGTTGCACGCCTGCGAACTGGCCGGGGAAGCCCGCCCGCTCGTCGGCGTCGGCTACGTCCACGGGGGTCACGAACACGTCAATCTCGCCGCTGACCGTATTGCCCGCAGCATCCACGAGGCCCTCAACGGGGAGGGCGACCATCGCGCCGTCGGCAGCCATCATGGTGCCGCCGAGTTCGGCATCGGGCATCGAGCGGGCCTGCGCGCGCTGCAGCAGCGTCACGTCTACGTAGCCGCGCGCGGTCCCCTCGGGCAGCGTCACGGGTACGGTCTGCGCTGCGTAGCCCTCAGCCGAGACCTGGATCGAGCGTGGCACGCCCACGTCGAACGCGGCGAAGGCCGCCTCGCCAAGCGGATTGGCCGTCGCCTCAAGCGTCGTCCCGACGAGTTTGACGCGCGCCTCAGGCACCCGCGCCCCACGCGTGTCGGTGACCCGGACGACGGTCGGCACCTGCGCCACAGGCGTAGGCAGCGCGCCGACAGAGATGGTCTGCGTCGTGGACGCCGTCGCGCCGAAGCGGCTCGCGACAGTGAGTGTCACGCGCACGTCGCCGCCCTCCGCGAAGAGCTGGCTCACCTGCGCGCCGCCGCCGCGCCGCGTCGCATCCGATGTCTCAAACGTCCACGCGTAGGTCAGTGGGCCGTCGCCCGAGGAGGCACTGCCGTCGAACGTGACGACCTCCGCCGCCTGCGGATTCGCCGAGACCGTGAACGAAGCTGTGGGAGCTCCGGCTACCGCGAGCGACACCACCAGGCCCGTCGTGGTGCCGGTCAGGTCGAGCGGACGCGAATCGGAGACGAAGCCGTCGCGGCGCGTCTCCAGCGTGACGGTCGAGCCGTGCGCCTGGCTGAACGCCCGGAGCGCTGCCATCGATGCGGCAGAAGGAGGCTGTCCTGAAGTGGCCGTCTGCGCGGGCTGCCCATCGGAGCCAAGTGCGGTGACCTGCTCCATAGCCAGGTCGAGTCGCCCACCGACGGCCACAACGAAGCGCTGCGGGGCCGTCACGCGTCCGTCCTCCAGGCGCAGGCGCACGAAGTAGAGCCCCGCTGCCAGCGTGCCACCGACGCGGCGGCCGAGCACGTCAAGCACCTCCACCGTCGGCTCGACGCGCTTGTTGAGCGGGGTCGTGTAGCGCAGCGCCACGCGCTGCCCGGTGGCTGCGAGCGGGTTCGGGTAGAGCGGGAGCACAGCAAATGCGGTCGGCACGGCTACCTCGTCCTCCGCGCTCACCACGATGTCGGGGTCGGCTGAAAACGTGCCAGTCTCGTCGGTGAAAATGCGGTCGGCGAGGACGGCGTTGGTGTTCGGGTCGAGGAGACGGATCTCGGCGCGTGCAATCGGCGCTCCGTCGGTCGCCGAGACGGTGCCGCTGATCGGAATGGGCGCGGCCGACTGCGCACGCAGACCGTCCGCTACCAGCAGCATGCCGAGGACGAAACAAAAGGCGATACGAAGGGGCACGGTCAGCAGGTCGAGGCTAATTCGCTGGGAGGGGGGGCGCATGGGAGGACAGCGTGTGCGTTTCGGAGGGGGCGCGGGTTCGGGCACGGAGGCTCGGAGCGCGTTCAGAACCGTTCGTAGCTCGTCGTTTCGCGTTCGTGAAGCGCTCTCAACGGGGATCACGAAGAAGGCGCTGTTCGTGGATCAAGGCCACGCCTACGATTGCTCGCTATGTCCACCGATCCGACCTTCCACCGTGAGGCTTTCCGCGTTCGCGCCTACGAAGCCGACGCCACCGGATGCGCCTCTCTGCTCACCCTCAGCGACTACTTCCAGGAGGCGGCGGGCAACCACGCCCTGGCCCGCGGCTTCGCGCGCCTGACGTTGCGAGAGGGCACCGAGCCGACCGGGGTCTGGGTGCTACGCCGGTTGCGCATCGAAGCCGACCGGCTGCCCGCATGGCAAGCATTGGTCACGGTCGAGACCTGGCCGAGCCACCACAAGGGGCTGCATGCCTTCCGCGAGTATGTAGTCAGAGACAATGACGGAGAGCGTATCGCAGCAGGCACGAGCAGCTGGTTCGTGCTGGATGTTGAGCGACGCCGCCCCGCCCGGCTGCCCCCGCTGCTTTCGACCGTCGAGATGCTCGACCGTCCGCGCCCGCTCGACGGAACAGCACCGCCGCTGCCGTTCGACGCGGCCACGCCCGACCTCGTTGTGAACACGTTCGCGGTACGCCGGACCGACCTCGACCTCAACGGTCACGCCAACCACGTTCGCTTCGTCGAGTGGGCGATGGCG